>NZ_JBEOTZ010000012.1:115399-212114 GCF_040303825.1 Streptomyces sp. NPDC094143 | reverse complement strand
CCCGGTGTGCACCGGGCGCCCTTCGCGCGTGCTGTCCCTACTCGTCCTCGTCCGGCTTGATCGGGTCGAACGGGCCGCCGCCGTCGTCCGGCGGTGTCGTCTGCGGGGCGCTCGGCGGGGCGGTGGAGGTGGGAGGGGTCGTCGACGGCTTCGTCGGCGGGGTGGTGGACGGCTCCTCGCTGGTCGGCGGCGGGGAGGAGGACGGCTCCTCGGTGGTCGGCTCCTGCGTCGGTTCCTGGGTGGGCGACTGGGACGGTGTCGGCGTCCACGTCGGCTCGACGGCCGCGCCCTGTTGGGTCTCCAGGTCGAACTTCTCGACGTCACCCATCACACCGAAGGTGTACGCCGCCCAGATCTGCGCCGGGAAGCCACCGCCGTTGACCCGGGGCTGGCCGCCGGCCTTGTACATCGGGACCTGCCTGTACGGCGGTTTGTTGTCCTCTCCGAACAGACCCACCGAGGTGACCAGGCCCGGCGTGTAGCCGGTGAACCAGGCCGACTTGTTGTTGTCGGACGTGCCGGTCTTGCCGGCGACCTGCTGGCCGTCGCGCAGGGGGTTGTCGCGCACGGACGCCCGGGCGGTGCCGTCGTCGACCACGCCGGTCAGTACCGAGGTCACCGTGTCGGCGGCTTCGCGGCTGATGACCTGCTCGCCGACGGGGTCGGGCATGGTCACGGTCTTGTTCAGGTGCTCGGCCGACTTCACGAGGGCCGGGGTGACCTTCTTGCCGTGGTTGTCGAGGGTGGCGTAGACCCCGGCCATCTCCAGCGGGCTCGCGCCCATGCTGCCGAGGGTCTGGGCGGGCACGGCCTCCATGTTCTCGGTGTCCATGCCGAGCTTGCCGGCGACCTCGACGACCTTCTCCATGCCGACGTCGACGCCCATCTGCGCGAAGACGGAGTTGACGGACTTGTTCATGGCCGTCTGGACGGAGATCGGGCCGTAGTCCGCGTCGTCCTCGTTCTCCGGCGCGAAGCCGACCTTGCTGCCGTTGTCGACGACCGGGCGCTTGCTGGTGCCGTCGTAGACCGTGCTCGCGGTGATCGGCTTGCCGTCCTGCGTCTTCGCCTGCTCCTCCAGGGCCGCGGCCAGGATGACCGGCTTGAAGGTGGAGGCCGGCTGGTAGTCGGAGCGGGTGGCGTTGTTCACGTAGTGCTTGAAGTAGTCCGTGCCCCCGTACATCGCGACGACGGCGCCCGTCTTCGGGTTCACGGACACGGCACCGGCCTGGACGTCCGCGTCGACCGCCCGCTTGCCCGGGTCGAGCTTGCTGGTCAGCTGCTGCCTGACCGACTTCTCCAGGGCCGCCTGCTTCTTCCTGTCGACGTTCAGCGTGACGGTCCAGCCACCGGCGTTGACCATCGCCTCGGCCTCCTTGGCGCTGCCGGCGGTGCCGTCGGCGACGAGCTGCCTCTCCAGCGCCGCGTTGGCCGCGTTGACCAGGTAGCCCTTCTGACCCTCCATCCCCGGGGCGGGCTTGGGCTCCTTCGGCACCGGGAACTTCATTCCGGCCCGCTCCGACTGGCTGAGCCAGCCCTCGTCGACCATGTTGTCGAGCACGTAGTTCCAGCGGGCCTTCACCAGCTTCTTGCCGGTCTCCGAGGCGACGGCCCAGTCGTACTGGCTGGGAGCCTGGAGCAGCGCGGCGAGGTAGGCGCCCTGCGCGACCGTGAGCTTCTCGGCGTCGGTGCGGTAGTAGGCCTGGGCGGCGGCCTGGATGCCGTAGGCGCCACGGCCGTAGTAGCTGGTGTTGATGTAGCCGGCGAGGATGTAGTCCTTGGACTTCTCCCGGTCCAGCTTCAGCGAGATGACCAGTTCCTTCAGCTTGCGCGAGACGGTCTGTTCCTGGGTCAGGTAGTAGTTCTTGACGTACTGCTGCGTGATCGTGGAACCGCCCTGAGCGCCCTTGCCGGCGACGGTGTTGAGCAGACCGCGGGCCGTGCCCTTGAGGTCGACGCCGGCGTCCTTGTAGAAGGTCTTGTTCTCGGCGGCGACGAAGGTGAGGCGGACCTCCTTGGGAACCCGGGCCAGGTCGACGACCTCCCGGTTGACCTTGCCGTCGCGGGCCATGATCGTGCCGTCGCGGTACTTGTAGATGTTGCTCTGGCGCTTGGCGTCGGCGTTCCCCTCCGGGATGTCGATCACCATGTACAGCACGATGAAGGCGCCCATCCCGAGCAGGCACAGGCCGAGGAAGGTGCCGAGGATCTTCTTCCAGGTGAAGAGCGCGCGTATGCCGCTCTTGCCGGCCGCGCCCGACGAACGGCGGCGCCTGGGCGCCGCCCGGCGCCCACCGCGCTGTCGGGCGCGTCTCTCTTCCGCTCGTCCCATCGGTCCGATCCGCTCCGCTTCGTTCATGTGTGCTCACATGTCACACGGGTTCGCCGCTCAGGTCAGCTCAGAAAGCTAACACCGGGAGATAAGAGAAAGGGCTGTCGATCCGGGTCTTTGCGGACGTGACAATCAGCACCCATCCCAACGGAACCGACGTACGAGACACGTGTCAGGTTGCCAGCACGGGGTAAAGTGATATCACTTAGATAGGCAGAAGCTTGCAGGAGTGGCTTCTCAGAGGAACCGGGGGACACCCATGACCACACACGACGCGCAGATCACCGCCGATGTGCCCGAGATGCCGGCGCCCCGCGTACGGGAGTTTGCCGCCCACAGCATCGGCGGCGGGCTCGCCCTGCTGCTCGGCCTGCTCGGGCTGCTGGCCGGCGCCGGGCTGATCGTGGCGGCCACGACGGTCTCCGCGACCGGCGCCAAGGCCGCCCTGATCATCGCCGGCATCCTGATCGCGCTCGCGGCCTTCCTCGCCATGTGCGGGCTGAACATGGTGGCACCGGGCGAGGCCCGCGTCGTCCAGCTCTTCGGCCGGTACCGCGGCACGATCCGGCAGGACGGCCTGCGCTGGGTGAACCCCTTCACCTCGCGCACGAAGATCTCCACACGCGTGCGCAACCACGAGACGGCCGTCCTGAAGGTCAACGACGCCTACGGCAACCCGATCGAGCTCGCCGCTGTCGTGGTGTGGCGCGTAGAGGACACCGCCCAGGCGACGTTCGAGGTGGACGACTACATCGAGTTCGTCTCCACGCAGACCGAGGCGGCCGTGCGGCACATCGCCATCGAGTACCCCTACGACGCGCACGAGGAGGACGGCCTCTCGCTGCGCGGCAACGCCGAGGAGATCACCGAGAAGCTCGCGGTCGAACTGCACGCGCGCGTGGAGGCGGCCGGCGTGCAGATCATCGAGTCGCGCTTCACGCACCTCGCCTACGCCCCCGAGATCGCCTCGGCGATGCTCCAGCGGCAGCAGGCCGGAGCGGTGGTCGCGGCCCGGCGGCAGATCGTGGAGGGCGCCGTCGGCATGGTCGAGTCGGCGCTCGCCCGGATCACCGAGCGGGACCTCGTCACGCTCGACGAGGAGCGCAAGGCCGCGATGGTCTCCAACCTGATGGTGGTGCTGTGCGGCGACCGGGCCCCGCAGCCCGTCCTCAACACCGGGACGCTCTACCAGTGACGGCTCCTTCCGAGGGTTCCCCCTCCCAGCGGCGGCCGCAGCAGCGCAAGCAGGTGCTGCTGCGGCTCGACCCGGCGGTGTACGAGGCGCTGGCCCGGTGGGCCGGGGACGAGCTGCGGTCGGCGAACGCGCAGATCGAGTTCCTGCTGCGCAGGGCCCTGGCCGAGGCGGGGCGGCTGCCGCGGGACACCGGCCCGCTGCCCCGGCGGGGCCGTCCGCCCGGCCCGCAGGGCGGTCCCACCTCCGGTCCGCCGCCGGCCTGAACGGCCTTCCGCGGCCGCTCGACCTCCGGGGCTGTTCGGCCCCGGGGGCTGTTCGGCCCCGGAGGCTGTTCGGCCCCGGGGGCTGTTGCGGAACCGTGACAACACCCCCCGACCTGCGCGGCCGCACGCCCCGCCATGATCTACACACTCGGCGTATACATCCCGCGTATACACCCCGTGTACAGTCCTGGTCATGTCCATCGGTCACACTCTCCTGGGGCTCCTGGAGTCCGGTCCGCGGCACGGTTACGACCTGAAGCGGGCCTTCGACGAGAAGTTCGGTCACGACCGGCCGCTCCACTACGGCCAGGTCTACTCGACGATGTCCCGGCTGCTGAAGAACGGGCTCGTCGAGGTCGACGGCATCGAGGCGGGCGGCGGTCCCGAGCGCAAGCGGTACGCCATCACCGAGGCCGGCATCACCGACGTCGAGCGCTGGCTCGCGACGCCGGAGAAGCCGGAGCCGTACCTGCAGTCGACCCTCTACACCAAGGTCGTCCTCGCGCTGCTCACCCACCGCGAAGCCTCCGACATCCTCGACACCCAGCGCTCGGAGCACCTGCGCAGCATGCGCATCCTCACCGACCGCAAGCGCAAGGGCGACCTCGCCGACCAGCTCATCTGCGACCACGCGCTGTTCCACCTGGAGGCGGACCTGCGCTGGCTGGAGCTGACCGCGGCCCGTCTGGACAAGCTCCGCGAGGCGGTGACCCGGTGACGATTCCCGCTGGTTCGCTGCTCACCGCCCAGGACCTGCGCAAGGCGTACGGGCCGACCACCGCGCTCGACGGCGCCGAGTTCTCCATCCACCCGGGCGAGGTCGTCGCCGTGATGGGCCCCTCCGGGTCGGGCAAGTCGACGCTGCTGCACTGCCTCGCCGGGATCGTCACGCCCGACTCCGGCTCGATCACGTACAACGAGCGCGAGGTCACCGCGATGAGCGATGCCGAGCGCAGTGCGCTGCGGCGCTCGGAGTTCGGGTTCGTGTTCCAGTTCGGGCAGCTCGTGCCCGAACTGACCTGTGTGGAGAACGTGGCCCTGCCGCTGCGGCTGAACGGCTCGTCCCGCAAGGAGGCGGAGCGGACCGCCCTCGGGTGGATGGAGCGGCTGGAGGTCGACGACCTGCGCGGCAAGCGGCCGGGCGAGGTCTCCGGCGGTCAGGGGCAGCGGGTCGCCGTCGCCCGGGCGCTGGTGACCGACCCCCGGGTCGTCTTCGCCGACGAGCCGACCGGCGCGCTCGACTCCTTCAACGGCGAGCGCGTGATGGAACTGCTCACGGATGCCGCCCGGTCGGCCAGCACGGCCGTGGTGCTCGTCACGCACGAGGCCCGGGTGGCCGCGTACTCCGACCGCGAGATCGTCGTACGGGACGGCAGGTCGCGGGACATGGAGCGCGTCGTATGAACCTGAGCCAGTGGGTGCGGGACCTGGGCATGGGGGTGCGGTTCGCCCTCGCGGGCGGGCGTGAGGGGTGGACCCGGGCGCTGCTCACGGCCGTCGGCGTCGGGCTCGGTGTGGCGCTGCTGCTGCTCACCACCGCCCTGCCGGGCGCGCTGGCCGAACGGGACCGGCGCGAGGAGGCCCGCAGCGACCACACGCTGAGCCAGCAGAAGATCCCGAAGGCCGACGACACCCTGGTCGTGCTGGACGCGGACACCATGTTCCACGACCGGGACGTGCGGGGCCGCCTGCTGGAACCGGAGGGCCCCAAGGCCCCGCTGCCGCCGGGCCTGGCCGGATTCCCGGCCGAAGGCGACATGATCGTCTCGCCCGCGCTGAAGGAACTGCTGGCGTCCGACAGCGGGAAGCTGCTGCGGGAGCGGCTGCCCTACCGGATCACCGGCACCATCGGCGAGCAGGGGCTCATCGGCTCGCGGGAACTCGCCTACTACGCCGGCGGCAAGGGGCTGGCCGACCGGCTCGACTCCTCCGCGGGCGCGCGGATCGACAGCTTCGGCAACCCGGACCTGGGGTCGTCCGAGCCCTGGGACCCGGTGCTGCTCCTGCTGGTCCTGGTCGTCTTCGTGGTGCTGCTGATGCCGGTCGCCGTGTTCATCGCGGCGGCCGTGCGGTTCGGCGGCGAGCGACGCGACCGCCGGCTCGCGGCGCTGCGGCTGGTCGGCTCCGACAGCCGGATGACCCGGCGGATCGCCGCCGGCGAGGCGCTGGCCGGCTCCGTGCTCGGGCTCGTCCTCGGCACCGGGTTCTTCCTGCTCGGACGCGAACTGGCGGCCACGGTCGAGGTGTTCCACGTCAGTGTCTTCCCGAGCTATCTGAACCCCTCTCCCCTGCTGGCCGCGCTGGTCGCGCTGGCGGTGCCGACGGCCGCCGTGCTGGTGACCCTGTTCGCGCTGCGCGGGGTGGTCATCGAGCCGCTCGGGGTGGTGCGCACCGCCAGGCCCGCGCGGCGCCGGCTGTGGTGGCGGCTGCTGCTGCCGCTCGGCGGGCTCGCGATGCTCGCCCCGATGATCGGGCAGGGCGACGACGAGGGGACCTTCAACCAGTACCTCGTGGTCGGCGGTGTGATGCTGCTGCTCGTCGGTGTCACGGCCCTGCTGCCCTGGGTCGTCGAGACGGTCGTGGCCCGGCTCGGCCCGGGCGGCGTCGCCTGGCAACTGGCGGTGCGCAGGCTCCAGTTGAGCAGCGGCGCGGCGGCCCGCATGGTCAACGGCATCGCGGTGGCGGTGGCCGGGGCGATCGCGCTGCAGATGATGTTCGCCGGGGTGGAGGGCAACTACACGGCCGCGTCGCAGTACGACGTGGCGCGTGCCCAGATGCAGGTGCGCGTGCCCGACCGCCTCGACGCCGTCTCCACCGCCGAGAAGTTCCGCGACACCGAGGGCGTCCGCAAGGTCATCTCACTGTCGGAGACGTACCTCCACGGCCGGGGTGCCGACGCGGAGTCCATCGTCCAGGTCACCCTCGGGGACTGCGCCTCGCTGCGCGAGGTGGCCACGCTGCCCTCCTGCCGCGACGGTGACGTCTTCGCCGTCCACGGCGCCGAGTACGACACCTACACGAACAAGCTGGGCAAGCCGGGCAAGACGCTGTGGCTGGACGGCGAGAGCGTGGACCAGCCCGGCAAGCAGTTCTCCTGGACCGTGCCGAAGGGCATCCGGAAGGCCGAGTCCCGCGAGGACCCGACCGGCACCGAGCGCGGCGGCATCCTGATCACGCCGGGCGCGGACTCCGCCGAGCTGGACTCGCTCGCGCAGAAGGAGCTCTATCTGAGCCTCTCCCCCGGCGAGCCGAACGCGTACGAGTACGTGCGCAACACGGCGGCCCGGATCGACCCCGCGGTCGACGCCGTCGTCTGGCACGCCGTCGAGCGCAACGAGCGCTACGCGACCATCCGCACCGGTCTGTTCGTCGGCGCCGCGGCCGTGCTGGCGCTGATCGGGGCGAGCCTGCTGGTCTCGCAGCTGGAGCAGTTGCGCGAACGCCGCAAGCTGCTGTCCGCGCTGGTGGCCTTCGGCACCCGGCGCCGCACCCTCGGGCTGTCGGTGCTGTGGCAGACGGCGATCCCGATCGGGCTGGGCCTGCTGCTGGCCACGGCGGTGGGGATGGCCCTGGGCGCGGTCCTGCTGCGGATGGTGAACCTGTCCGTCCGGGTGGACTGGCCGAGCGTGCTGTCGATGACCGGGATCGGCGCGGGCGTCGTCCTGGTGGTGACCCTGCTGAGCCTGCCGCCCCTGCTGAAACTGATGCGCCCGGACGGCCTGCGCACCGAGTAGTCCCCTGAACGGGGCCTGGCGGCTCCAGACATCCCACCCCGGACCGGTGTGCCATACGGCGTCCCGGCCCGGGGTGGTGTGCCATACGACGTCCCGGCCCGGGGCCGGTGCCAGACGGTGTCCAGGCCCGGGGTGGTGTGCCATACGGAACCGGGTCCCGAGGTCAGGCATCCCGGGCGGCCAGGGCGGTGTCCAGGCGTCCCGGGCCGGCCCGGGACCACGCGTCCCGGGTCGGGCCCCGGGATCACGCGCCCCGGGTCGGGCCCCGGGATCACGCGCCCCGGGTCGGGCCCCGGGGTCACGCGCCCCGGGTCGGGCCCCGGGGTCACGTGTCCCGGGTCGGGCACTGGGGCCAGGCATCCCGGTCCAGGACGGCTGGCCGCCGAACCAGGGCCGGACGGCATCACACGTCCCGGTCCGGGTCCAAGACCAGGACGGGCCGGCGGCCCGGGACCCGGTCGCCACGCCCGGGGCCAGGGCGGTCTGCGCCCGGCGCGGGCCCCGGCCCAGGGCGGCGTCAGGCATCCCGGCCCAGGACGGTGTGCCGTACGGCACCAGGACCCAGAGATCAGGCATCCCGGGCCAGGACGGCGTCAGGCGGCCGGGCCGGGGGGCTTCAGGCGGCCCTGGCCAGGGCGACGTCACGCGGCCCGAACCACTACGACCTCACGCGGCCGAACCAGGACGACCTCACTCGGCCCGAACCAAGACGACCTCACTCGGCCCGAACCAAGACGACCTCACTCGGCCCGAACCAAGACAACGTCACGCGGCCCGAACCAAGACAACGTCACGCGGCCCGAGCCAGGACGACCTCACGCGGCCTGGGCCGCACTGTCAGGCGGCCCTGGCCAGGCGGTGTCAGGCAGCCCGGGCCCAGGCCGCATCAGGCGTCCCCGGGCAGGACCCGTACGGGCAGCGGCCGCAGGGCCTCGCGCAGGGCGGCTGCCAGTTCCTCGTACTCCGCGCCGCGCGCGGCCCCCGCCCGCATCGCCAGGGCGACCCGGCGGCTGGGGGCCGGGTCGGCGAAGTACCCGGTGAGGAGCTGGTTGCTGCGCGAGGTCTCGACCTTGACGGCCGTGCGCGGCAGCAGCGTGACCCCGAGCCCGCCGGCCACCAGCTGCACCAGCGTGGACAGCCCGGCGGCGGTCGTGGTGACCGGCACGTCGTCGCGGCCGGCCTCCCGGCAGATGTCGAGGGCCTGGTCGCGCAGGCAGTGCCCCTCGTCGAGCAGCAGCAGGTTCAGCTCGCGCAGCGCCTCGCGGGGAATGCCCTCACGTCCGCCGAGCCAGTGGTCGAGCGGCGTGACGAGCACGAAGTCCTCGTCGAACAGCGGCAGTTCCACCACCCCCGGCACGCCCAGCGGCACGGCGAGCAGCAGCAGGTCGAGCCGTCCGGCGGCCAGGCCGTCGAGCAGGCTGGCGGTCTGCTCCTCGTGCACCTGCAGATCCAGGTGCGGATACCGCTCGTGGACGAGCCGCAGCACGGTCGGCAGCAGATAGGGCGCCACCGTCGGGATCACCCCGAGCCGCAGCACCCCGGTGAAGGGCGCCCGGACCGCCTCGGCCTCCTCCATCAGCGCGCCCACCTCGGCCAGCACCGCCTTGGCCCGGACGGCGATCCGCTCGCCCTCGGGCGAGAGCAGCACCTTGCGCGTCGTACGCTCGAGGAGCGTCACTCCGAGTGTCTCCTCCAACGCCGAGACGGCGCCCGAGAGAGCGGGCTGACTCATCCCGATCGCCCCGGCGGCGTCCCGGAAATGCAGGTGTTCGGCGACGGCCGCGAACGCCCGCAGCTGGGCGAGGCTCGGCTGCCTGCGCTTACTACCCACCGTCACTGATAACTACCTCCGATCAACCCGACCGAGTGTAGCTATTTCCGTAATCAATCGACGCTGTGCCAACATCAACACCGTCCAACCCATGGGAAACGCCCGCAATCCGGGAGTTTCTTCGCTGCAAGGAGAGCCTGTGCTCACTGTCGGTGACAAGTTCCCCGAGTTCGAACTGACCGCCTGCGTCTCGCTGGAGAAGGGCAAGGAGTTCGAGAAGATCAACCACAAGACCTACGAAGGCAAGTGGAAGGTGATCTTCGCCTGGCCCAAGGACTTCACCTTCGTGTGCCCGACCGAGATCGCCGCCTTCGGCAAGCTGAACGACGAGTTCGCCGACCGCGACGCCCAGGTCCTCGGCTTCTCCGGCGACTCCGAGTTCGTCCACCACGCCTGGCGCAAGGACCACGACGACCTGCGTGACCTGCCCTTCCCGATGATGGCCGACTCCAAGCACGAGCTGATGCGCGACCTCGGCATCGAGGACGAGGACGGCTTCGCCAAGCGCGCGGTGTTCATCGTGGACCAGAACAACGAGATCCAGTTCTCCATGGTGACCGCCGGTTCCGTCGGCCGGAACCCGAAGGAGGTCCTGCGGGTCCTGGACGCGCTCCAGACGGACGAGCTGTGCCCCTGCAACTGGTCCAAGGGCGACGAGACCCTGGACCCGGTCAAGCTGCTGGCTGGTGAGTGAGGCATGTCCCTCGACTCCCTGAAGTCGCGCATACCGGACTACGCCAAGGACCTGAAGCTCAACCTGGGCTCGGTCATCGGCAACTCGGACCTGCCGGCCCAGCAGCTGTGGGGCACCGTGCTGGCGACCGCCATCGCCTCGCGCTCCCCGATCGTGCTGCGTGAGCTGGAGCCCGAGGCGAAGGCGAACCTGTCGCCGGAGGCCTACACGGCGGCCAAGGCCGCCGCCGCGGTGATGGCGATGAACAACGTCTTCTACCGCACGCGCCACCTGCTGTCGGACCACGAGTACGGCAGCCTGCGCGCGGGTCTGCGGATGAACGTCATCGGCAACCCGGGCGTCGACAAGGTCGACTTCGAGCTGTGGTCCTTCGCCGTCTCGGCCATCAACGGCTGTGGCATGTGCCTGGACTCGCACGAGCAGGTCCTGCGCAAGGCGGGCCTCGACCGCGAGGTCGTCCAGGAGGCGTTCAAGATCGCGTCCGTGATCCAGGCGGTCGGCGTGACGCTCGACGCCGAGGCGGTCCTGGCCGGGTAACCCTCGGCCGTACGCCCGTCGTGACAGGGCCCCGTCCACCCACCGGTGGACGGGGCCCTGTTCGTCGTGCGTGCTACTCCCGCGGCGCCTCGGGGGCGGGCTCCGCGCTCACCGCCGTGGCCCCGCGCGGCGGCACGGCATGCCGCACCGCGGCCTTGCGCGAGTACGCCCGCAGATACCCGGCGACGGTGTTCGTCACGGCCACCAGCGGCACGGCGACCACCGCGCCGCCGATCCCGGCCACCATCCCGCCGCAGGCCACCGCCAGCACCACCGCCAGCGGATGCACCCGCACCGCCCGGCCGAGGATGAACGGCTGCAGGATGTGCCCCTCGATCTGCTGCACCGCCAGCACCACCGCCAGCGTCATGACGGCCGTGAACACGCCCTGCGTGACGAGCGCGACGACCACCGCCAGCGCCCCGGACACCACCGCGCCCACCAGCGGGATGAACGCGAACAGGAAGATGAACACCGCCAGCGGTACGGCCATCGGCACGTCGAGGAAGTAGATTCCGAGCCCGATGAAGATCGCGTCGATCAGCGCGACGATCACCGTGCCCCGCACGTACGCCGTCAGCGTCCGCCAGGCCGCGGGCCCCGCCCCGGCCACGCCCGGCCGGGCCGCCGCGGGCACCAGCTTCAGCGTCCACTCCCAGATCCGCTTGCCGTCGTAGAGCAGGAACAGCGTGCAGAACACCGCGAGCAGAATGCCGGTCAGCGCCTCGACGACGACCGTGACGCCCTCCAGCCCGGCGGAGGTGATCTGGTCGGTGTTCGCCCCGACCGCCTCACGCAGGTTCTTGGCGATCTCGTTGATCTGCTTGTCGGTGACGTGGAAGGGGCTGTTCAGCAGCCAGTTCCGCAACTCGTCGATGCCGTCCTGGATCTGGCTCGACAGGTCGTCGATGTTCTCCATGACCTGCCAGGTCACGAACCAGCCGATGAGGCCCATGACGACGAAACCGAGGATCGCCGTCAAGGCGGTGGCGGGCCCGCGCGGCACCCCGTGACGCCGCAGCCGCGCCACCGTCGGCTGCAGCATGGCGGTGATGAGCAGCGCGATGACGAACGAGAGCACCACGAGTTGGACGGCGCTGATGATCCGCATCAGCACCCAGAGCGTGCCCGCGAGGACGAGCAGCCGCCAGCCGGCCTCCGCCGCGACCCGCACGCCCCACGGCACGGCGAGCGCGGGGTCGGGCCGGGCCGGGACGTCAGGGGCGTAGTCCGGGGGCGGCGGCACGAGCTCGTCGGGCCGCGGGACGGACTCGGGGTCGTCCCGCTCCCGTTCGGCCGCGGCACGGCGTTCGTTGTACCGCTCGCTCATCTCGGTCAGTCCGGCACCGAGCCGGCCGAGCCACCCTGGCACTCGCGACATGATCCGTCCTTTTCCCCCGTCTGTGCGCACCACTCCCCCGGGAGCCGTCCGCGTCCGACCGTACATGGCGCGAGCCCCGCACCGTACGACGGTGCGGGGCTCGCGCGAAGGAGTGGATCGGCCGTGGGCCGGTCGGCTCAGTACCAGTGGTTGGCCTGCCAGAACGACCAGGCGTCACACGGGCTGCCGTAGCGGTCGTTCATGTAGTTCAGGCCCCACTTGATCTGCGTGGCCGGGTTCGTCTGCCAGTCGGCGCCGACGGACGACATCTTGGATCCGGGCAGGGCCTGGAAGAGGCCGTAGGCGCCGGACGAGGGGTTGACCGCCTTGTAGTTCCAGTCGGACTCGTGGTCCACGATGTTGCTGAAGCACTGGAACTGACCCGCCGGCACCATCTGCCGTGCCATCGCCTGGATCTGCGCGATGGAGTAGGAGGACGCCACGGGGAAGTCGGAGATGTCCTTGGAGCGGGTGGCCGCTGCCTTGGCCTCCGCGCGCTCCTTGGCCTCCTTGGCGGCCTTCTCGGCGGCCTCTTCGGCAGCCTTCTTCTTCGCGATGGCCGTCTCGGCGGCGGCCTTGCGGGCGGCCTCCTCGGCGTCCTTCTTCGCGCTCACGTCCGCAGCGATGGCCTGCGCGTCGGCCTGCTGCGTCAGGGACGCGGTCTGCACCTGGGCCTGCTGGCCCGCGGGGATGTCCGCGAGCAGCGTGGCGCCGCTTGCCGTCGCTTCCGCGTCGCTGTTCTGCGCGGTGCTGCCCGAGGCAACGCCGACGACGCTTCCGACAGCGGTGACCGCCGTGGCCGAGGCCACTGCGAATCCCCGGACCGAGATCCGGCTCACACGGTTTCCTTCCAGCATCGCCCGCTTCGGTGACCCTCGCGGACGCAATCGTGCCCCTGGCACTGGCCTCCCCAACTACGGGGTCACGGGAGGCGCGGGCCCGGTGGGCAACTCCCGCGTGGGGAGTGCCGCGTGGTGCTCGGGCGGCATACGACATCGCTATGGAGTTGGCGTGTGCTCTACGTGGTGCCGTACCGCTGGGGGTACAGCTGTGTCGTATGCGGGGCCTGACAGAAGTGAGACTCTGCCGTAACCCGACGGGGCAAGGCAATTCCGAGTTGCGTGTGAAAGCTCACATCCCGTTTGGCGCGGGAAATTCACAGGAAAGTCCACACGCGAAGGCGCCGCCCGGCTAGGCTCTTCGCCTCTCCGGACGGCGCAACTCCTGCGCAGTCGCTCCTTATCGCATCGGGGCGGTCACATCTGCCCGTCTTCGAGCATTTCGGTCACCAGGGCGGCGATCTGGGACCTCTCGGACCGGGTCAGGGTCACGTGCGCGAAGAGCGGATGCCCCTTCAGCTTCTCCACGACGGCGACGACACCGTCGTAGCGGCCGACCCGCAGGTTGTCCCGCTGGGCCACGTCATGGGTGAGCACCACCCGTGAATTGGCCCCGATCCGGGACAGCACGGTGAGGAGGACGTTCTTCTCCAGGGACTGCGCCTCGTCCACGATGACGAACGCGTCGTGCAGCGAGCGCCCGCGGATGTGCGTCAGCGGCAGGACCTCCAGCATCCCGCGCGCGGTGACCTCCTCGATGACCTCCCGGCTGGTGACCGCCGACAGCGTGTCGAACACCGCCTGCGCCCAGGGGCTCATCTTCTCCGCCTCGGTACCGGGCAGATAGCCGAGCTCCTGCCCGCCCACCGCGTACAGCGGACGGAAGACCATCACCTTCTGGTGCTGACGGCGCTCCAGCACGGCCTCCAGGCCCGCGCACAGCGCCAGCGCCGACTTGCCGGTGCCGGCCCGGCCGCCCATCGACACGATCCCGACGTCCGGATCGAGCAGCAGGTCCAGCGCGATCCGCTGCTCGGCGCTGCGGCCCTTGATGCCGAACGCCTCGCGGTCCCCCCGCACGACCCGGATGCTGCCCTCGGGTGTGACCCGCCCGAGCGCCTTGCCGCGCTCCGACTGGATCATCAGACCCGTGTGCACCGGCAGGTCGGCGGCCTCGGGGACGTAGACCTGGCCCTCCTCGAAGAGGATGTCCACCTGCTCGCCGGGCAGGGTCAGTTCGGACATCCCGGTCCAGCCGGAGGAGTCCGTGATGGCGAGCTCCGCGCGGTACTCCTCGGCGAGGAGTCCGACGGAGGACGCCTTGATCCTGAGCGGGAGGTCCTTGGAGACGACGGTGACGTCGAACCCCTCGGCCTGCAGGTTGCGGGCGACCGCGAGGATGCGGGAGTCGTTGTCCCCCAGGCGGTAGCCGCTGGGCAGCACGCTGGGGTCCGAGTGGTTGAGCTCGACACGGACGGTCCCGCCCAGGTCCCCCGTGGGGATGGGGGCGTCGAGGCGGCCGAACCGCACCCGGAGGTCGTCGAGCAGGCGCAGGGCCTGCCGGGCGAAGTAGCCGAGTTCGGGATGGTGCCGCTTGGCCTCCAGTTCCGTCACCACGACGATGGGGAGCACGACCTCGTGCTCGTCGAAGCGGTGCAGGGCGTTCGGGTCGGCCAGCAGGACGCTGGTGTCGAGGACATAGGTGCGCCGGTCGGGCTTGTGGCGCTTTGTGCTGGTCACCACGGAAGGACGTACCCCCTCGGATGAGGTCGGGGAGCGACGGAGTGGAGCTGGACCGGTTGTCGGCCGCCCTGCATGGGCCGAAAACCGGCCCTCCGCCTGCGTCCGTGCGGTGACCGCACGATCGGGCTGGTGCAAAGGGCCTCCCGGGCGGACGGCCCCGTGCCGTCCGCTGAGATCCGACACCCGTGGTTCGGGCGTCGACCTGACTGGGTTATGCCCTCGAACGAGCGTCGCCATGCCACGGCATATGACGGCGGGCCGGTGAACTCCGCGTGACGTGCGTCTTCGGAGAGGAACCGGGGGTACCGGGAAGGGTTACGGCGCGGGAGTCCGACGTGGGACGTCCTGCGTCCGGGTGGGTCCGTGGGTGTCCGTGCCGGCGCCCGTGGGTGTGCCGGTGGTGTGCCCGTGGGTGCGCTCAGCCGCCGTAGCGGCGGTGGCGGGCGGCGTAGTCGCGCATGGCGCGCAGGAAGTCCACCTTGCGGAAGGCCGGCCAGAACACGTCGCAGAAGTAGTACTCGGAGTGCGCGGTCTGCCAGAGCATGAATCCGGACAGCCGCTGCTCGCCGCTGGTGCGGATCACCAGGTCGGGGTCGGGCTGGTCGCTCGTGTAGAGGTGACGCCCGATCATGTCGATGTCGACCGCCTCGGCGAGCTCCTCCATCGAGGTGCCCTTGTCCTGCGCGTCGAGCAGCATCGACCGCACGGCGTCGGCGATCTCCTGGCGGCCGCCGTACCCGATGGCGACGTTGACCAGTATCCCCTCGACGTGCGCGGTGGCCTCCTCGGCCTCCTTGAGGACCGTCTGCATCCCGGCGGGCAGCAGGTCCGGCGTGCCCACGTGGTGGACCCGCCAGCGGCCATCGGCGGCGAGCGCGCGCACGACGTCCTCGATGATGCCGAGCAGGGGGACGAGCTCTTCCTTCGGACGGTCGAAGTTGTCCGTGGACAGCAGCCAGAGGGTGACGACCTCGACGTCGGTCTCGGTGCACCAGCCGAGGAATTCCTCGATCTTCTCGGCACCGGCCCGATGCCCGTGGACGGTGCTGGATCCGGCGGCCTTCGCCCAGCGCCGGTTGCCGTCCATGATGACGCCGATGTGCTTGGGCACCTGAGCGTGGTCCAGGTGGCCTTCCACCCGGCGTGCGTACAGCCTGACCAGCAGGCCACGCAGCTTGTCGCGCAGGTTCACGTGATTGTCGCCCCTCCGTACGGATCGGACGGGCCGCGGCGAGCGGCCCGGTCGTGGCCGCGGGCGGTCCCCGCCCGTGTGGCAGTCCCCGGAGGCGAAGCCTACCCCCGCTGCCGCCTTGGGCCGCCAACGGGTGCGGAACGCAAGGTTCCGGCCGTTGGTTCGAGCCGCCTCGCGAGGCGTAAAGAAAACGGGCCGGTCCGTGGGGGGGAGACGGACCGGCCCGAGGGGGGGTTTCCACCATAACCCTTTGTAAGTGCTGCTGCGTGCATCGGCGTGCCACAACTACTCTCCGGAGCCGCCCGGCGACGCCGCGATGACCGCGGAACCCTTCGTTCACCGCTCGCGCATGGCCGAAACACCGCCTGTACGCAGGGGAATCGGGTGACCTGGGGCAGGATCCGGTGGATTTGCCGCACCTTGGGGTCCACTCGGCAGACTTGTCCACCCATCCCCCTGACGGGTGAACCCGGCGGCGAACGCCCGCTTGACCGCCGAGGTCGCCCACCCGCCTCCCTCGCGGGGAGGCCCTGGCACCGCGCAGCCCCCTCCACTGCGCGGTACCGCCCGCGCAGCTTTGCTCACGCGAATTACCTTGTTCCGAACTTACGCGATGGGGCGGCTCGAAAGCGAGCCAGCAGGATAACGATGTGAAAACCCTCGACGGAAGATGCGCGAGAGGAGTGAGCGAACGGAGTGACACGGCCCACGGAGCGAAGAGGACGGAACCTGTCCTCGTTCCCCTCTACGGTCGGCCCATGACGAGCACGGTGCAGATCACCTGGGACGCGGCGAATGCGCGGCGCGCGGAGCGGCAGTTTCCGGCCGGACCGGCGCCGGCCGGCACCCCGGCCGCCGGCACGGTCGCCGACATCGTCACGGCGATGAGGGGGGCGCACGCGCAGGTGCTCTCCGCCGCCGAGGTGTCGATCGGGATGCGGGCGGCGGGCGGGGTGACGCGTGCGGACGTGCGGTCCGCGCTCTGGGAGGAGCGGTCCCTGGTCAGGACGTACGGCCCGCGCGGCACGGTCCATCTGCTCCCGGCGCGCGAACTCCCCCTCTGGTCGGCGGCCCTGACCGCGGTCCCGGTCGGCCCGAGCCCCTTCCCGCCCGACGTGCGGCTCACCGACGAGCAGGCCGATGAGGTGGTGGCGGCGATCGGCGACGCGCTCGACGGCAGGTGCCTGACCCTCGACGAACTGACCGGGGAGGTCGTCGCCCGTACGGGTCCGTGGGCGGGCGACCGGGTGATGCCGGCGTTCCAGGACCTGTGGCCGCGCTGGCGGCAGGTGATGCACCGGGCGGGCTGGGCGGGGAAGTTGTGCTTCGGTCCGAACCGGGGGCGCAAGGCGACGTACACGCGTCCGGCGTGGGCGGGGGTGGGCTCGGAAGGGGCTCGCGGGGCGGAGGACGGGCTGTTCACCTTCGTCAGCCGCTACCTGCGCGCGTACGGACCGGCGACCCCGGCGCACTTCGCACGGTGGCTGGCGGCGCCGGCCGGCTGGGCCACGGGCCTGTTCCGGGATATGGCGGCGGCCGGCGCCGTCGAGGAGGTCGGCTTCGAGGGGACACCGGCCTGGGTGGCGGCGGGTGACACCGCGTTCCCCGAGGGCCCCGCGCGAGGCGTGCGGCTGCTGCCCCACTTCGACGCGTACGTCGTCGCCGGGCAGCCCCGGGAGCGGCTGTTCCCCGGGGAGGCGTACCGGCGCGCCCTCGCCGGCGGCCAGGCCGGCAACCATCCCGTGCTGCTCGTCGACGGTGTGGTGGGCGGGGTGTGGCACCAGCGGCGCCGGGGCCGTCGTACGACGATCACGGTGGAGCCGCTCGTCCGGCTGACGGCGCGGCAGCGGCGGGAACTGGGCGAGCAGGCGGAGCGGGTGGGCGAGGTGCTGGAGGCGACGGCGGAACTGGTGCTGGGGAAGGTGACCGTGGGGCCGCACGCGTGAGCTGACTGCCGCTGATCACGCAGGCCGGGCGGGCCCGCCCGGCCTGCGGGCCTCGACGAGGTGGCGGGTGCTGTGCGCGACGAAGGGCCCGTCGGCCAGGATCCGCTCGTGCAGGGCCCGCAGGCGCGGCTCGTACGCCTCGACGGTGAAGCCGGGGACCATCCACACCACCTTGCGCAGGAAGTGCACGACCGCGCCGATGTCGTGGAACTCCATCCGCAGCCGCTCCGCCCGCAGCTCGACGACGTCCAGCCCGGCGGCCTCGGCGTCGGCCCGTTCGCGCTCGGGGTGACGGCCGCCGCGCACCTCCTCCGGCTGGGGGCCGAGGAAGTACTCGACGAGTTCGAAGACGCTGGCCGGGCCGACGTGCTGGGCGAAGTACGTCCCGCCCGTCCGCAGCACACGGGCGATCTCCGCCCAGCGCGGGCGGACGGGGTGACGGCTCACGACCAGGTCGAAGGCGCCGTCGGCGAAGGGCAGCGGGGCGTCCTCGGCGGTGGCCACGACGGCGACGCCCTGCGGTGCCAGCAGAGCGGTGGCCTTGGCGACGTTCGGCGGCCAGCCCTCGGTGGCGACGGTGAGCGGAGGCCGCCGGCCGGCCCTGGCCAGGGCGAAGTCGAGCACTTCCCCGCCCCCCGTCTGCACGTCGAGCGCGGCACTCGCCCGGCTCAGCCGCCCGGCCATCGACACGGCGTACCCCCAGGAGGGCCGCGCCTCCGTGGCGCGCCCCTCGAACCACGAGAAGTCCCAGCCTTCCGTGGGCACGGAGGCGCCTTCGGCGAGGAGGGCTTCGAAGGTGGAGGGCTTGGGGGGTGTGGTGCGGTGGCCGGCCATGGGGGGATGGTGCCAGGGCGGGGTTGGGGGAAGCGCGGCATTTTCGCGCGTGGGCCGGGTGCGGACCGTGTGCGGCTACGGCTCCGGCGGGGCTTCGGCCAAAGCCGGGTGCTGTGGGTGTCTGCCGCTTTCGGGGGCGTCAGCGGAGGACGAGGAGGATGTGTGTGTCCTCCCCGTGCCGGACGGTGCCGCTCCGCTCGAAGCCGGCCTTCTCCAGGAGCCGTACGGACCCGGTGTTCCCCTCGAAGGGGTCGGCGTACAGCGGCCGGTTCGTCTCCTGCTCCAGGAAGAGGCGCAGGGCTCTGCTGCCGATGCCGCGCCCCCAGTACGGGCGCCCCAGCCAGTAGCCGAGGAAGCGGCGGTCCTCCTCCCACCAGGCGACGAGGCTGCCGGCGACGTCACCGCCGTCCACGGTCACCGTCTGCACGACGTTGGCGGGGTCGCCGAGGACCTTGGTCCTCCAGTGCCGCAGGAACGCATCGCGCGGCCGGGGCGTGAATCTCGAACGCCGGACGGCTTCCGGGTCGTGCTCGTAGGCGAGGAAGAACTCCAGGTCGGCTTCCACCACGTCACGCAGGCGTACGTCCAGGTCGTCATCGCTCATGCCCGGAGTGTGGCAGGCGCCACTGACAACCGGACCCGCCGTGGTACCGAGGCGCGCCGCACCAGGGCAGGGCGTCTGCCGGGGCCTCACGCGACCAGGGGACGCACCTCCTCGGCGGCGAACCGCACGAAGCCCTCCGGGTCGGGCTCGTCCCCGGTCGGCTGCAGCACCACCGTGTCCGCTCCGGCCTCGGCCAGTCGCGCGACGGCCTCGGCGACGGCACCGGCGTCCCCGGCGACTCCGAGGCCGGGGACGGAAGCCACCCCCTCGGCGGCCAGTTCGGCGCGCAGCCGGGCGTCGGCGCCGGGCCCGGTGGCGGCGAGGAGGTACACGACGACGTGATGCGGCTCGGCCTCGCGGCCGGCGGCCTTGCGCCCTTCCTCGACGAGCTGCCGCGCCGTGCGCACGCCGTCGGCGTTGGTGGAGGCGGTGAGGATGGTGCCGTCGGCGGCCTCGCCGCTGAGGCGCAGGGAACGCGGCCCGGTGACCCCTGCGAGCACCCCGGTCCCGATCTCGGTCCCGCTCCCGGTCTTGCTCCCGCTCCCGCTCCCGGCGGTCGGGGGCCAGTCGAGGACGACGTCGTCGAGCGTGACGTACCGCCCGCCGGTGGTGACCCGCTCCCCGCGCAACAGGGCCCGCAGCGCGAGGAGATACTCCCGCAGCAGCGTGACCGGCGACTCGACCCGGGCCCCGACCTGCCCCATCCAGTCCTGCACGCCGTGCCCGACGCCGACGACGGCCCGCCCCGGGAACATCCGGTGCAGCGAGGCGACCTCCATGGCGGTGAGGGCGACGTTCCGCAAGGGCACGGGCAGCAGCCCCACCCCGACCCGCACCCGCTCGGTCCAGGCGAGGGCGGCGGCGGCGGTGGACAGACCGCCTTCCGCGAAACAGTCCTCCCAGAGCCAGAGCTGTTCGAGCCCTGCGGCGTCCGCGGCTTCACAGACCGACCGCAGTCGCTCCGGAGGGAGTTGGGGACGGAAGACAGCGCCGAGTGTGGTCATGGACGCCTTCCTACCCAGGCCGGCGGGCACCCAACAGCCCTCGGGGTTCGGTCAGCGGTTAACGGCTTGGATCTCCTGCACGACGACGTCCTGTGTGGCGCCGAACGTGCCGTCGGGCAGGTCGCCGCCCGCGCCGCCCGTACCGGTCCAGTCGATCTCCCAGGTGACGGTGGCCTGGAGGGGGTAGGTGCCCTCACCCGAGGAGCGCAGGTACCGCACTCCGCAGGGTGGGGTGCGGTCCGCCTTGCCCTTGGCGTAGGGCTCGCCGATGCGGCCGTTGTCGATCTCGCAGACGCCGGACGCCGGGTAGGTGACGGCGTCCTTGGTGCCGGGCTGGATCCTGAGCGACACCGGTCGGGCCGTCGCGGTCGCCGTGATGCCGATCACCGGTACGGACGCGGTGACGGAGACCGGTTTGAAGTCGGCGGCGTCCAGCCAGGCCCAGGTCGGCAGGTTGACCTTGGTAGCGGCGGCGGGAGCCAGGGTCACCTTCGTGCCGGGGACGCGTATCTCGGCGTAGGCGAGTTCGGCGAGGATCTCGGGCGTGACGGCGTTCTCGATGTCTGCGGGCGGCGGGTCGCCCTGGTCGACCCAGAACGGAGGTTCCTTGCAGGAGTCCCACCCCGGGGGGAAGTCCTCGTTGACGAACGAGTCCCAGAAGTAGCCCTCGCCGGTCTTGTCCTTGTTGAAGTCCTTGTAGGGCTTGCCGTTGACGTAGCGGTCGCGCTGTTTCGCGTCCCACTCGTAGCCCGTCGAGCCGGCGTCCCAGATGGGCTCCAGCTCCTTCTGGAGCTGCTCCGGCGTGTACTTCGGGGCGTACCAGCACGCCGGGGGCGTCCAGGGGGTGGAGGACGTGAGCGCGCCCGCGGAGTTGCCGCTGCCGTTCTTCGAACGGTCGAAGACGACACCGCCGACGGTCACGGAGACGGTGCCGTCCTTGCCGGTGCCGGCGCCCTGGTTGGTGCCCTGTGTGGCACCCCCCAGGGTGTCGTCGGCATGGGCCACGCCGCCGGGCAGCGCGAGGAGCGACCAGCAGGCGGCGGCCGTGACCACCGTGGAGAGCTTGGTCAAGGGACGACTCAGGGCTGGCACTTGGGGCTCCCACTCTGCGAGACCATCTTCTGGACCACCCAGACGCCCTTGTCGTTCTTCTTGAGCGACGTGTGGTAGACGACGTAGCTCTTGGCCGTGACCTCGGTCTTCTTGACCTCGTCGTTCTTGAGGTACTTCACATAGGCCTTGCCCTGGTCCTCGCAGTAGCTGAAGGACGCCGTGCCGTCCTTGTCGACCGCCACCTGGGGGGCGTAGAAGCGGTAGGCGCCGGTGATGGCGGCCTTGTGGTCGACGTAGTTCTGAATGAACTTCTGCGTCGAGGCGGCGGCCTCGCCCTCGTAGTAGTAGAGGTACGGCTTGTCGAGCGCATTCTGGTTGACGATCGCCAGGTCGACGGCCTTGATCGACTGCTCGCTGTCGGTCAAGATCGCGTCCTTCTCCTCGTCGCCTGTCCTGGGCCAGTCGAACGTGTAGGAAAGGTCTGACGGCAGGTCGATCTCCGGGCGTCCGGCGGAGGCAGAGGCGGATGCGGTCGCGGAGGCCGAGGCCTTGTCTCCCGTGTCGGCGCCCGCGATCTTGTCGCTGTCCGTGGCCTTGGAGCTGTCATCGCTCCCGCACGCGGACAGCGTCAGGGCCGCAGCGGCGGTCAGCGTGAGCGCTGCGAGGAGGGTGGGGCGGCGGTTCACGGTCGACTCCCGGTCAGAGGCGAGGCTTCTCTTGAGCGAACCCAAGCTATCCAGCGGTGTGGGGCCACACCAGAGTGGACCTTGTGAACGGGCGGGGTGTATGGGGAGGAATCGGTGCCCTGTCGACCGGTTCGAGCCGTAACGGTTGCGTAACGCGTATGCCGGTTCGTCAAGTGCTCCGTGCCGGAGGGCGTTTCAGTCAGGAAGCAGCAAAGGGAAGAGCCTCGATGGCGAACGGGCGGGGACGGGAGGGCCGATGGGGCGGCGGTGGCGGGACGGGCGTGGTGAACTGGTGGTGCACGCGGAGGGGCGGGCCGCTGTGCGCGTGCCCTTGGAGATCGCCGCTTCCTATCGGGCCCGGACTCGGGGGCTGCTGGGGCGGGAATCCCTCGACGGGGCGATGCTGCTCTCCCCCGCCGGCAGCGTGCACACCTTCCGTATGCGCATGGCCATCGATGTCGCCTACCTCGACCGTGAGCTGAGAGTCATCGCCGTGCGCACCATGCGGCCGGGGCGGCTGGGGATGCCTCGGCTGCGGTCGCGGCACGTGGTGGAGGCGCGGGCCGGGGTGATGAGTGAGTGGGGGATGCGGGAAGGGGTGCGGGTGGAGGTCGTCGGGACAGCCACCCCGAGGTAGGGCCGGCGCCCGATGTGGTCCGCGGGGTGCAGCACCAAGCTGTCCGTCCTGGCCGCCAGGCCCAGTGCCAAGTCTCTCTCGGTGAGGCCCGCGGCGGTGGCGTCCCGCACGGTGATGTCCAGTTCGAGGGCGAGGTCGCCGGGCGGCAGGCGGCAGGCGGCAGGGGGGCGCGACCGTGAAGAGGTTGGCGGTCGGAGTCGGTGGCATCCTGGGGGCTCCGCCTTGTGATCAGGGGCCTGTTGCTTCGTTGTCCAGGTCGAAGAGGATGCTTTGGGCCGCTTCCGCGTTCTGCCAGGTCGCCGGGCCGTCCGGTTTCGCCGAGAGGCGCTGCAAGGCCGCCCTGGCCTCCGAAGTGCGCATCGCGCCCAGGAGTTCGAGGGCGGAGTCGGCGCCGATGTCCTCCGTCACGCAGCGCTCGGCAAGCTCCACCGCCCACTCCGCGAAACGGCCCGGGTCGGGGTCGAGGGCCAGCCAGCGGAACACCGAGTCGGCGATGTCGTCGCGCAGGGACGGGATCAGGGCCAGCATCGCCGCTTCGACGTGCCGTACGACGTGCCGTTGCAGCGGGTACAGCCGAGGGCGGTCCTGCCAGGCGCGGACCAGCTCGTCCACGCCGGACCAGGTCACGTCGCTCGTGCGGGGCATGCTCTCCCCCACGGCCCGGTGGAACTCCTCCCAGGCGTGCCACAGCAGGCCGGGCGACGGCGGCTGGGGGACGTGCGGCGACAGCGCCGGGTCCTCCAGGAGGTCGGTCACCACCCGCCGTGCCTCCGCCAGGCGCTCGCCGGTGCGGGGCAGTGCCGTGATCCGGCTCCAGTCGCCCGCGTCCCAGGGCTGCGGCAGGGTCCGCAGCGTACGGGGCAGGACGTAGTCACCCTCCGGGTCGTGCCAGCGCGCGACACGCGGGTCCCAGGTCTCCTCGCTTCCCCGCTCGCTCATCACCGATGTTCCGCCACAGTCGTGCCTCCGTCGTCCGTTCAGCTGATCCCCAGGTACGCCTTGGCGCTCTCCGGGTCCTTCATCCTGGACCAGTCCATCGTTCCGTCGGCGGTCCGTTCGTCAATGGCGCGTTGCATCCTGCCTAGCTGGTCCGCGGACAGGTTCTGGCCGGCCACCCGCACGTCGACGTCGTTCTTGGCCATCTCTCCGGCCGCCGTCCTGGTGTCCTTCGCCGGTTTGCCGTTCCGGGCGGGCTTGAACTCGCTGAAGATCGACGTCCAGCGGTCCGTCGTCTCGATCTCCACGGTGGCCTTGCGGCCGGGCTCCTTGGCCGCCCACTTCTTCAGCCGTTCGACCTGGTTGGCGAAGTCGGCCTTGCGCGTGGCCGAGCCGGCGTTCTTGACCTCCTTGACGTGGACGGTGCCGTTCCGGTCCTTGTAGACCACGTCGGCGTCCGGGATCTCGTCGAGATTCACCTTTTCCCCGTTGCCCAGGTCGGCCTCCTGCCGGTTCATCTTGCCGCCGACACCGGCGTCCACCCGGGTGCCGGGGGCCGCGTCGTCGGCGGCGCGGCGCACCGCGTTCACCTCCGCGCGTGCTTCCGCCAGCTTGTTGGCGTCCGAAGCGTTCACGACCTTGCCCTGCAGAGCCGCGGCGGCGTCGGGGTTGACGTTGCCGCGACGGGCCAGATCGGTGATCTCGTCGAGCGCGGCGGCCGCGTCCTGCGTGCTGATCTCGGCCTTGGCCGGATCCGGGTCGTCCTTGGCCCGGTCGACGAGCCCGTCGATCTGGTCGTCGGGGACGGAGGAACCCTGCTCCCGCAGCGCGGCCTTCGCGGCCTCGGCCCGGGCTTCAAGCGTCTGCCGTTCCGCCTCGTCGGCCTTCTTACGGGCTTCCTGGGCCTGCTGCCTGGCCTCCTCGTCACAGCCTTCCTCGGCCCGCGCCACGACCTGTGCGGCGGAGCGGCCGGCCGCCAGGACGGTGGTGCCGGTGCCGGAGGAGCCGGTGAGAGGGGCCGGTGGGTGCCCGGTTCCGCCGTAGGGCGTCCTGCGGGGCGGGGCGGCGATGGTGCAGCCGGATTCGCGGGCCTTCTTCTCGGCCTCGTCCGCGGCCTCGTCGGCCTCTTTCGCGGCCTTCTCGGCGCCCTTGACGTCGCCCGCCCTGGCGGCCTTCCCCGCGTCCTCCGCCGCGTCGGCCGCCTTCTCGGTGAGCTTGCCCAGGTCGCCCAGCTTCCCGAGTTTGCCCAGCTTTCCGAGCTTTCCGGCGAGCTTGGCCTCGCCGTAGCCGGGGATGAAGAGGGAACCGACGTTCCAGACGACCGTGGTGACGGCGCGGGTCTCGTTGCCCTGGTTCCACTGGTCGCGGACGTCCTCCCCGATGAACATGTCGTCGAGGACCTTGCCGCCGGAGTTCACCGTCGCGCCGCCCCAGTCGGTGAGCGCGTCCCAGTAGTCGCCCTTGGCCCACTTGTCGCCCGCGTCCTCGGCGTCCTGCGACCACTGGTCGGCGATGACGCCGCCGTAGTCCTTCAGGCCGTCCAGGGTGTCGAGGGGATTGGTGACGGTGTCCCAGACGCCCTTGAGGTCGCCGCCGATGCCGTCGACGACGAGGCCTTCGCCGACCTGCTTCAGCTGGTCGCCGGTGCAGCCGAAGAAGGCGCCTACGCCGGAGAAGCAGCCGTCGTCCTCGTCCTTGTCGTCTCCGCCCTGGTCGCCCTGGTCGCCCTGGTCGCCCTGGTCGTTCTGGTCGTTCTCCTGGCCGCCGGTGCTCTTCTCGGCGTCGCCGCCCCCTGTGGCCTGGCCTCCGGTGTCCTCGGGCCGCCCGCCCTCACCGCCCTCGGGCCCGGTTCCCGGGCCGTCCGCCGGGTCCGGGCGGGTGGCCGTGACATCCGTGCCGCCGTCGGCGGCCGGGGACGGGCAGGCCGTCCCGGTGACCTTGCAGACCGCCGCCTGGAGACCGCTCTGGATCTGCGTGCCCAGGCCGCTGACCAGCAGGGCGGCGATGATCGCCACGACGATCGCGATCAGGCCCGCGTACTCCACCGCCGTCTGGCCCTCGTCGCGCCGCCAGCGGATCATCCGGGGCAGGGAGAAGGGACGGCGTTCGGCGCGGTCCGGGGCGGGGAGGCGGTACCAGGCGCGACTGTCCTCACGGGTGAGGAAGTAGACGATGAGGAGGGGCAGGAAGAGCTGGGTGAAGCCGCGCGCCGATCCGTCGAGGATGTTGGCGAACGAGCCGGTGATCAACCATGCCTGTACGGCGATGAGACCGGCCAGGACCCTGGTGCCGCCCTGCCAGGTGCGCCGGGCCAGCCACCAGCCGAGGATGCCCGGGGCGGCGGCGTAGGCGGTGAGGGCGAGGAGACCGCCGTCGACGGCGTCGTAGGAGGAGGCGGTGAGCAGGACGCCGAGTCCGCCGAGGACGGTGATCGCGAAGAGGGCGTGGACGAGCACCAGCGCGGTCGCGAGCGAGCCGGGCATCGGCCGGCGCTCCCCGTGTCCCGGCGGCCACCCCATGCCGGCCCTCGGCACTCCCCCGATCGAGGCCATGCCCCCACCTCCGCCCTCGGTCCACGACACGGCCGAGGGTAGGGAGGGACGCGCGGGACGGGATGGGTCCGTGGCCCCAAAACGGGGCCCAAACCAGGGCCTTCGCTGCTCGTTCGCGGGCCCAGGGCTGCACGAGCGGTGCGGACGGTGCTCGCGCCGACTGCGGCTACGAGGGCTTTCCGCCGTCGGCGGCGATGCTGTCGGCGAGGTGCTGGTACTCCTCCTTGGCCGGAGCGGCGACCTGCTCCTCGCGGCCGCGTTCTCGGCCGACCGCGAGCCAGTACGGGCAGGAGTCGGTGTCGTCGGCGTCCATGGTGTGATCGGCGATCCTGCGGCCGGTGCGTGCTTCGTAGACGTCGATGCGGTAGCGGGCCCGGTGGAACGTCAGCTTCGACTCGCCACCGTCGTAGGTGCAGATCATGTCGACCTGGCGTCGGACCAGCCTGCTGCACGCCACGAGTTGGATGGCGTCGGGGTCCGGTGCGGCCGTCGTCGTTCCGCCGTCGCCACCTGTGGACGTGACGACCGGGTCGGTGCCGTGGTCCTCGTCGAAGAGGGCCGTGGGGTGGGGGCCGGTCGTGGTGTGTGGTGCCGACTCGGGGAACGAGGTGCCGGGGTGCGTGCAGAGGCTCGCGAAGTCCCTGAGGTCGTAGGCGCGGTGGGCAAGGACGATGCCGGCGAGGGGTGACAGCGTCAGCATCCAGAGCTGGATGACGGCGACGGCCGCGAACGCCGTGCCGGCGAGGAGGCGCGGGTGGGGTGGTGCGGCCGAGGGCCTGCGGGACTCGACGGACTCGATCAGGGCGCCCCGGGCGGTCAGGGTGCGGAGGGAGATGTACCGCTGTGTGCCGTTGTCGAGCCAGTGAAGACGTGGGGGCAGCGGACCGGCCCCTTCGGGGGTGGTCACCGCGTCCCAAGGGATGACGATCGTCCCGGCCCGGCCCGTGCCGTCCGTGTGGATCAGCAGTCCGCCGTCGCACACCGCGAAGCTGCGTCTGCCGTCACGGATCAGGGCCCAGTGGGCCAGGGCGGCCCAGGAGGCCAGCAGCCAGCCGGACACCGCGAAGGGGCGGGCGCCCGGGGTGACGTCCAGTGCGGTGAGGGCCCGGATGAGGAGCGGGATCGTCGCGGCGTCGAGCACGAGCTTGCCGGTCAGCAGGACGGGCCAGGGGCGGCGTTCGTGGTGCACGCGCCGCACGCTGCCGAGCCCGGCCTGCGTGGCCAGGCTCGGCAGCGTGCGGTGGAGACGCCATTCGCCCACGGGGCCTCGCCGTATCCGTCGGTCCGAGTGCTTCCGCCCGTCAGCTCTCCGAGCGGGGGAAGGAGACCTCGACCCGGCGGTTCTTCTTGCGGCCGGATTCCGTGGAGTTGTCGGCGATCGGGTACTGCTCGCCGTAGCCGCGGACCTCGTACGTGACGTTGGAGTCGGTCAGTTCCTGGGCCAGGACGTTCTGGACGGCGTCGGCGCGCTTGCGGGACAGGACGTCGCCGTGGGCGGAGGAACCGAGGTTGTCCGTGAAGCCGAAGACGCGGATCTTCGTCGCGTTCTGGGTCTTGATCTCCTCGGCGATCGCGGAGATGCGGGCCTTCGCCTGGGCGCTGAGTCTCGCGCTGTCCTTGCCGAAGAGGACCTCGGCCTGGAGGGCGAACTTGACGTCGGCGTTGGTGTCTTCGCGGCGCTCGTCACCGCTTTGGTCTTCGACGACCTGCTTGATGTCGAGGACCTTGGGCTCGGCGAGAGTGGCGCCTTCGGGCAGCTTGAGGTCGGGGTCATTGGCGTCGACCTCGACGGGGGCGGAGGCGGAGGCCTCGGTGCCAGGGGGGACGCCGGGGCTTTCGTCGGCGTGGGCCGACACGGCGCCGTAGATGTTCGTCGCGACCATGAGGCCTGCGGCGGTGAGGGCCAGGGCGAGGCGTGGAGTCGCCGTTCGATGGTGCGTACGGGTCATGGCCGGCCTCACCCGGAGATCTTGATGGTGCCGCTGGAGAATGTGGGTACCTGGAGGCCGACCTCGGTCGTGCTCGCGGGTGGCGCCGGAAACTGCATGAAGACGGGGAGGGTCTGTCCCGCTTCAAGGTTTCCCAGACCAGTCGTCGTCAGCGGTCGGCCTTCCGTGTCGCGGAGTGTGTAGTAGCGCTTCTTGCCCTTGGCATCCACGATGGTGGCTCCGCCGAGGGACGGGCCGTGTTTGATCACTTCGGTCTCGTCCCCGCTGGTCTGCGGTGGCACCACCACTGCCTTGTCGCCGTCGTTCTTCACGGTTCCGTTCACGGTGAGGAAGCCGCCCGCGTCCCGGGTGGCAGAGGTGATCTGCAGGAGCAGCCCGTCCGTGCCCTTGAGTTCGGCCAGCGGCGTCTCCGGCTCCCCCTCCTGAGCACTCGGCTTCGGTCCACTGTCCTTGGAGGCGGAGGCCGGTGGGCTCGACTTGTCATCGTTGTCTCCACCACCGCCGCAGCCGGCCACACCGAGGGCCAGTCCGGCCGCAATGGTCAACGCGACCATCCCCCTGCGGGCCTTCGCTGTGAACCGAATGCTCATCTCTCTGCTTCCTTCATCACTCGTCGTTCGCTTGTGAGTCGGCCAGGTGGACGTCGAAGAGGTCTTCCGGTTCCGGCAGGACATCGAGATCGTCCGGCTTCAGCTCCCACTGCACGTCGCCCTTGCACAGAAGCTTCGGCAGTACATCAGGCTCGGCGTCGCCAAGGGGTGGATCGAAATCACAGCGGGGCTCGACCACGGCTCTGGCGGTCGCGTTGGCCTTCCGGTTCTCCGTCCCGGGGACAATGGAATCTCCCACGGATTTGTTGGTCTCGACCTCGACCCTGAAGCCCAGAGGGCCGTCCGGAACGCACGTATCACCGACCAGTCGGGCGTCGTTGCGTTCGGCCAGTTCCTGCGCACGCCAGCACGACGGATCGAGTCCCTCGGCGTTGCCGTCGAAGATCTGCCGCCACTTTGCTGGATCGAGAACGTTCTCAATCCATGCGCCCGCGAGTTGGTCCCGCCGGTCCTGTGCCGCCGCCAGAGCCGCTGCGTCCGCGGCTGTCTGCGCGCCGTTCCTGTTCGCTGCGGCCTGGCCGACCGCGAAGTACGCGAACGCGAGAAAGAGCAGGCCCCCCACCACCGTGATGTAGATGGGGAAGGCCTGCCCTGCGTCGCCGTAGCGGCGAGGTCGGATCAAGGAGCGACCTTGGCGATCTGCGCCTGAATCTTGCCGAGAATGGTCTGACCGATGTTCGTACCCGTGATCGCCAGCACGATCGCCACCACCACCGCGATGATGCCCAGGTACTCGACCGCCGTCTGCCCCCTGTCGCCGGCGCGGCGCTGCATCGCCTGCACCGTCGTGTTCTTCCAGCCGTTCACGCGGACCTTGGTCGCGACGGCGGTCTTCAGCATCAGGTCGCTCATGGTGTTCCCCTCCGGGTTCGGCTGTGCCGCTTTCGACATGAGGAACGTACGGCGGAACAGCCCGGCCGCCAGAGGGCCCCTGGGCCCAATCCCGGGCCCAATCGCGCGGGCCCAAACGGTTCTCCCCCCATACCGTCACCTCACGTCACCCCATCCCTCGGTGCGAGTCCGGTGCCGTGCCGATCCACTTGGCGGCGGCCTCGGAGCGACTGGTGCTGTGGAGCTTGGCGAAGATGCGGTTGATGTGGTTCTTGACGGTCTTCTCGCTGATGAAGCACGTGGCGGCGATCTGCTGGTTGTTCATGCCGGACGCGATGAGGTCCATGATCTCCGCCTCCCTCGTACTCAGCTGGAACCGCGACCTGTCGGGAGTGGTCGGCCGGCCACTCGTCCATCCAGACGAAGACTGTGCCACATCCGGTTGCATTCGCGAAAGGTTTTCTGAAGAAATAGGGTCGCGGCCGATCGGGCGTGTCGGCAAGTCCGCTACCAAAGGCCGCCCTTGGGGATGAGTATGCGAGTTGCCAGAGCTCGAGATTCCGTATGCAGTCGCACTCGTCGACTCCCCCAGCCCTTCGGGCAGCGACGGCGCCGCCGGTGCCTGGCTCAGGCGGAGCTGGGTCAGGAGGGCGCCCGCCGCCGTGGGGGTGAAGTGAGGCCGTCCCTCCTTGATGTCCCGTACCGCGTCGACCAGTTGGTCGGCCGTGAACTCGCCGTGGACCAGGTAGCCGCCCGCCCCCCGGCGCAGGGCCTCCTGGACGATCTCCGACTCCCTGCTGTACGTCAGCATCACCACCGGCGCGATCCGCACCAGGTACGGCAGGGCGGAGATGCCGTCCACGCCGGGCATGCGGACGTCGAGCAGGACGACGTCGGGACGGTGCTGGTGGGCGGCCTCGTAGGCCTGGCGGCCGTCGGCCGCCTCGGCCACGACCTCGATGTCCGCGCGGCCCGAGAGCAGGGCGGTGAGGCCGGCGCGCACCACTGGGTTGTCGTCGGCCACGACGACCCGGAGGCGGTGGGTCGGTGGCGCGGCGAAGGGGTTCGGTGGGGGCGGCGGCTGGGGTGCGCCGGGGTGGGGAGCGGTGGGGTCCGGCAGGTCCGGCATGGGGCCTCCTCTCGGGTCGTGGGGGTCAGGCGGTGGGTGTCGTCAGGGCTGCCAGGGGGAGTTCCAGACGGACCTCCGTGCCCTGGGGTTGGCCGCCGCGGCCGATGCGGATGCGGGCGCCCACCGATGCGGCGCGCTCGACCATGCCGACCAGGCCGAAGTGGCCCGCGCGGCGCAGTTGTTCGAGCGTGGTGCCCGGTGGGAGGCCGCGGCCGTCGTCGCGCACGCTGATGCGGAGCAGGCCGCCGTGGACGCCCGCGCGGACGTCCACGCGGGTCGGTTCGGCGTGGCGGTGGGCGTTCTCCATGGCTTCCGAGGCGATGGTGAGGAGCTGGCGGGCCACCGCGGGCGGGACGGGGGGTACGGCGTGCTCGCCGGTGGGGTGGTAGACGGCGGGCAGGCCGGTGCGGGCGCTGAAGTCACGGGTGCGGGCCGCCAGTTCCACCAGCACGTCGGTGCCCTGGCCGGGGTCCGACTCGCGGCGCAGGTCGGCCAGGAGTTCACGGGACTCGGCCGCGGCGCGCCGGGCCGAACGGGCGACCAGGGCGGCCTGTCGCCTGACCAGGGCCGGGTCCATGCGCTCCGCGCCGGCCGAACCGGTCAGGCCGTCGGCGGCCAGGGCCACGCCGTGCAGCGTCTTGGCGACCGAGTCGTGCATCTCCCGCGCCAGACGGGCCCGTTCGGCGCTCACCGCCTCCGTGACGGCGAGGCGGGCCTGGACGGTGGTGAGGGCCTGGGTGGCCGCGCCGAAGCGGAGCATCAGGTTGCGCAGGCTGGAGCCGACGGCGCCGGCGATGACGCAGAGGCCGGGCAGGAGGGTCGACTCGGCGATACCGGGAGCCGGGTCCTCCGCGGCCGCGTGGATGAGGAGGAGCAGCAGGGCCTGGAGGGAGGCGAAGACGGCCGCGCCTCGCCAGCCGTAGACCAGGCCGGCCAGGAGGGGGGTGCAGACGCTGACGTAGGCGAGCGTGCTGTCGGGGCCGGCGGAGATGAGGAGCAGGGCACCGAAGAGGGTGTCCGCGGCGAGGAGGCTCGGGTGGCGCAGGAGGAGGGGGCCGAAGCGCTCCCAGTCCCGGAAGAGGACGTAGGAGGTCATGAAGGTGACGACGACGGCCGCGCCGACCAGGCGGGTGGGGAGGCCCTCGTTGGCGTTGATCAGGGCGCTGGGTGTCGCCAGGGCGATCATGGCCAGGCGGAAGCCGAACACCTGGCGGCACATGGCCTGGAGGGCGTTGACCTGGATGTCGATGGCGGGGTGGGTGGTCGGTGGGCTGCCGTCGTCCCGGCCTTCTCCCGGCATCGGGTGAGCCGTCCCGTCACCGTTGCGGCTCCCGCCCGGTACCGGGTGGGCGGCCGCGTCATCCGTGTGGCTTGTGTGGCTCTCTCCGTGGCGTGCGGGTGGTCCCTGCGGAGGCGTGCCGTCCTCAGTGGCTGACGTCCCGTTCGCCGTTCCGTCCGGACGCCGTGTGGAAGCGGCCGCATGTTCGTCCCTGCGCCCGGCCCCCGTGATCCGCAGCGTCCGTTCGCCCCCGACAGCGCCCCCCTCCGGCTCCCACCCCGGTGGCAGCGCGGGTGTCACCGACGTCACCGGGACGTCCGGCGCGCCCGTGCGGACATGGGCGGGCAGCACCGTGCCCGCCGGGGGCGTCGTGATCTCCGGGGTCCGGTCCGCGCGGCGGCGACGGCCCAGCAGTCCGCTGCGTTCCCCTGTCATCGGCATCGTGGCGCCCCCTTACTTCCCCGTCACCGAGCCGAAGTCCGTGCCCGAGCCGAGGATCAGGCCGGCGCCCAGGAGGAGCATCGTGGCCGGGACCATGAAGGTCGTGATCATCATCGTGGCCTTGGGGACCGCCCGGGCCGCCTTCCTCCTGGCGTTCTGGGCGTCCGTGCGCCGCATGTCCTTGGCGAGGGAGACCAGCGTGTCGACGATCGGGGCGCCCAGTTCCTCACCCTGCTGCAAGGCGGTGACGAACATGGCGACCTGCTCGGAGTCGTTGCGGCGGCGCAGTTCCGCGAAGGCGTCGCGGCGGCTCATGCCGAGGTCCATCTGGCGCAAGGTGATGCGCAGTTCGTCAGCCCAGGGGCCCTCGTACTTGGACGCCACCCGGTCCAGGGCCTGCCGGAAGCCGAGGCCGGCGCTGACCACGACCGCGAGGACGTCCAGGAAGTCCGGCAGGGTCCGTTCGATGACGTCCTTGCGGATGCGGATGGCCGACCAGATGCCGACCTCCGTCCAAAAGGCCCCGAAGGCCAGCAGGAGCAGCGCGACGAACAGCTGTCCGCGCATGAGGAAGACCAGGAAGCCGACTCCGCCCAGGGCGCCGTAGACGGCGCGCCGGGCGGCGTAGCGGTCGATCGTGAGGCCGCCGGGGTTGCCCGCGAGGTCGATCTTGCGGCGGTACTTGGCCACCTGCTTGGGGCCCATCAGGCGCAGCACGGCGGGCGCGTAGCGCATGCCCATGCGGTCGACCAGGGAGTCGACCGCACCGGTGCGCGTGGAGCCGACCTCCAGGGCGAGGGCCAGGTCGCCGGGGAGTTTCGCCTCGGCGCGGTACATGCGGATGCCGGCGAAGACGCCCCAGACGCCGATGCCCATCAGCAGGGCGAGAAGCAGTCCCATGGTGTGCCTCCGGGCTTCTCAGATGTCGATGCGGGACAGGCGGCGGATGAGGACGAAGCCGACGGCGTAGAGCGAGAAGGCGATGATGACCGCCGCCTGACCGAAGGGTGAGCCGGTCATGCGTTCCAGGGCGCCGTCCTTCACGCCGTCCATGAGGAAGAGCGAGCCGACGCCCAGGACCGGGACCGCGTACGACGTCATGTTGACCTGGGAGAGCTGGGTGCGGACCTCACGCCGGGTCTCCTTGCGCTCCTCCAGGGTCTCGGTCAGGTTGCGCAGGGCGCTGACCACCTGGCCGCCCGCCCGGTTCGACAGCACCAGGGTCGTCACGAGGACGACGAGTTCGCGGGAGGGGAGGCGGTCCGTCAGTTCGCCGAGCGCCTCGTCCATCGACGCGCCGACGGCCAGCTGGGCGGACACCTTGCCGAGTTCCTCGCCCGCGGGGGCCTCCATTTCCTCCGCCGCCATACCGATCGCCGTCCGCAAAGCCAGCCCCGCCTGTGTCGCGTTGGCCAGGATCCGGGACATCTCCGGAAGCTGGTTGATGAACTTCTCGATCCGCTTCTGCCGCTGCCAGTTGAGGAACTGGATCGCCACCCACACGCCCAGCAGTCCCGCCAGCGGTCCGAAGAACGGTGCCAGGGCCGCCTGGCCGATCAGCCACAGGCCCGCCACCGTCGCCAGCATGTAGACGAAGAACTCACCCGGCGTGATGTCCAGGCCCGTCGCGGCCAGGCGGAGTTCCAGTTTCCTGCCGGGCCTGGTGCGCCGCAGGCGGCGGTCGATGCCGCGGAAGTGGCGGCGGCGGCCCGCGACCGGGATCTGGCCGGTCGAGGACAGGCGGTCGACCAGCGCCTGGCGCTGGGCCTTGCCCATGGCGTAGGAGTGCAGGCCGATGACCGCGAGGACGCAGGTCAGCAGGGTGATGCCGGTGGTGAGCGTGATGAGCTGGTGCAGTTCCATCGGTCGGTCCTACCTGGCTTCTCGGGTGGCTAGCTGGTCCGCGGTCCGGGCGATGCCGAAGGCCTGCGGGATGGGCTGGCTCGCCATGTAGAGGCGGTCGGCGGTGCGGCGCGGGAGGGGGTGGTACTCGAAGGCGCCGTAGACGCGGCCGTCGGCGGCCATCGGCTGTGCGTGGAAACGGGCCACCGTGACCAGGCGGTACGGGTCGCTGCCGTGGCTGTCCATCAGCGCGATCTCGGTGATGCGGCGGGCGCCGTCCGCGAAGCGGGTCAGCTGCACGATGACGTCGACCGCGCTGTTGATCTGGTCGTGCAGGGCGACGAAGGGGATCTCCACGTCCGACATGGACGCGAGGGTCTGCAGCCGCATCAGCGCGTCCTCGGCGCTGTTGGCGTGGACGGTGGCCAGTGAGCCGTCGTGGCCGGTGGACATCGCCTGGAGCATGTCGAGGGACTCGCCGCCGCGCACCTCACCGACGACGATCCGGTCGGGGCGCATACGCAGGGAGTTGCGGACCAGGTCGCGGATGGTGACCTGGCCCTTGCCCTCGACGTTCGGGGGGCGCGACTCCAGGCGGATGACGTGCGGCTGCTGGAGCTGGAGTTCGGCGGAGTCCTCGATGGTGATGATGCGTTCGCCCTCGGGGATGAGGCCGGAGAGGGCGTTGAGCAGCGTCGTCTTGCCGGTGCCCGTCGCGCCCGAGACGATGATGTTGAACTTCGCCTGCACCAGGCCCGCCAGCAGGTACAGCATCGACTCGTCGAGCGAGCCGAGGCCGATCAGCTCCTGGAGCGTGAAGGAGCGCGGGAAGCGGCGGATGGTGAGGGTCGCGCCCGTCAGGGACAGCGGCGGGATGATGACGTTGACGCGTTCGCCGGAGGGCAGCCGGGCGTCGACCATCGGGTTCGACTCGTCGACGCGGCGGTTGACCGTGGAGACGATCCGCTCGATCGTCTGCATCAGCTGCTCGTTGGAGGCGAAGCGCAACGGCAGTTGCTCGACCCGGCCGCCGCGCTCCACGAAGATCGCGTCCGGGCCGTTGACCATGATCTCGGTGATGGACGCGTCCTCCAGCAGCGGCTCCAGGATGCCCAGGCCCAGGGCCTCGTCGACCACCCGGCGGATCAGCTGCGAGCGCTCCACGGTCGACAGGACCGGGCCCTCGCGGCTGATGATGTGCCCGAGCACCCGCTCCAGCCTCGCCCTGCGCTCGGCGGCGGCCAGCGAACTCATCTCCGCGAGGTCGATCTCCTCCAGGAGCTTGGCCCGGTAGGAGGCGACCATGTGGCCGTCCTCACCCCGGTTGCCGTTCTCCTCGGGGGTGTTGATGCGTGCTCGCAGGCTCATGAGTGCGGTGCTCCTCGCTCGTTGCTCAGTGGTCGCGCGGCATCGTGGCGGTCTTGACGGCGGGGTCGAAGTCCCAGCCCGGAACGACGGAGGGGATCCGCACGGTGGCCGTGACCGTCACCTCGTCCCCGCCGATCGACGCCGGGCAACTGGTGCCGTCCGCCAGCCAGCTGCTCACCGCGGCCCGGCAGTCCGCCTCGTGCGGTCCGTTCAGCGACGCGCTGCGCGCCCCGGCCCGGGCCGCTGTGCCCGCCTGCTGGGCGGTGTAGGCGATCAGCCCGAGCTGTACGGCCGCCAGGGCGACGAGCAGCAGGATCGGCAGGAAGCCGATGTACTCGATGGCGACCTGGCCGCGGTCCCGGCCTTCGCGGATTCGAGCCATGTCAGTCCGTCTCCTCCTCGACCGCGCCCGCGTGGCCCTTGACGGCGTACGGGAAGGACAGCGTGCCCGGGAAGAGGATCGGGACCTCCAGGCGCACGTCGGCCGTCACATAGCCCGAGCCGCCGCAGGTCACCGTCGCGCCGGAGCGCCACGCCTCCGACAGGTGCCGCAGTCCCGCCTCCTGGCACGCGCCCTGCCGTGCGCCCGCCCCCACCGCCGTCCCCGCCCGCACCGCCTCGTCCGCCGCGTTGCCCGCGAGGATGAAGGTGTAGCCGACGAGGACGACCTGCCACAGCGCGATCAGCGTGACGAGGATCGTCGGCGTCATGCCGAGGAACTCGATGGTCACCTGGCCCTGATCACGGTTCCGACGTTCCCACACCATGTTCACCCCTCCCTTCTGCGCCGAAGGCTCACCGACCCCCGGTCGCCGCCCCGGAACCGGCCCGGTTTCCCGGCGCCCTCGGGGACCTTGACCAGGCCCAGTTCGGCCGCCAGGCCCCACAGGGCCTGCTTCACCGCGCTCTTGTTCTCCAGTTCGTGGATGCGGCCGGCGTCCACCACGCTCTGCAGTTCCTTGAAGTTGGCGGGGACGGCGGTGGCCGCGACGGCCGTGCCGGTGATCTTCTGGATCAGGGCCGGCTGGATCTCCGTGGCGCGCGAGTGCCGGTTGACCACGACGGTCGTCTCCTCGGCCTTGCGGATCTGCAGCCGGTCCCACATCCGCACCGCCCGTTTGGCGCCCCGGACGGCGACCACGTCCGGCGTGGTGACCAGCAGGGCCCGGTCCGCCATCTCCACGGCCGCCGCGCCGGCGCCGCCGATTTGGGCGCCGCAGTCGATGACGACGACCTCGTAGCGGGAGCGCAGGGCGCTGACGATCTGGCGGGCGGCGCGGTCGGTGACGTCCTCGCCGCGTTCCCCCTCGGCCGGCGCGAGCAGCAGGGCGACGCCGGTGTCGTGGCGGAAGACCGCGTCGGCCAGGACGCGCGGGGAGATGTCGGTGATGGCGGCCAGGTCGACGACGGAGCGGCGGAACTGCACGTCCAGGTAGGAGGCGACGTCACCGGTCTGCAGGTCCAGGTCGACCAGGGCGGTGCTGCGGCCGGACGCCTGGGCGGCCAGGGCCAGCTGGATCGCGGTGAGGGTGGCCCCGACGCCGCCCTTGGCGCCGCTGACCGTGACGACGGTGCCGCCGACGCCGGTGAAGACGTCACCGCCGGAGCCGAGGTGCCGGCGGACTCCGGTGGACCACTGGGCGACGGCCTGGACGCGGCTGGCGAGTTCCTCGTAGCTGAGGGGCAGGGCGACCAGGCCGCGGGCGCCGTAGTCCATGGCGGCCTGGAAGAGGCCGGGGCTCGCGTCGGAGGTGACGAGGATGACGCCGACGGCCGGGAAGCGCAGGGCGACCTCACGGATCAGCTCCAGTGCGGGGACGGGGCCGATCCGCTCGTGGACGATCACGACCTCGGGCAGCTCGTCGACCGATTCGGCGGCCAGGCGGGCGAGGGTGTCGATGAGCTGCGTGGAGTCGACCACCGGGGCGACCGGTTCGGCGTCCGGGAGCTGGCTGAGCAGCGTCGTGACGGACCGGACCGCGTCCGCGTCACCGACCGCCGGGAGGATCCTCGTGGGCATGCGCTCTCACTTGTCCTTCGCGAGTTCGTACGTCCGCTCCCGCTCGGGGACGGTGGTGTCGCTGCCGGGGGCGACCAGGGCGAGCCGGACCCGCTTGGCGAACGACTCGGCGTAGGTGATGCGCTGGGCGTCCAGGGCGGACAGCGCGAAGGTGATCGGGACGGCGTCGGTGGGCTGCTGGGTGCGGTTGCTCTCGTCGGGGTTGAGGGCGGTGAGTTCGCCGACGTCGAGGACCTTGGCGTTGGTCACGATGATCTTCGACTGGTCGGGGTCGCCCTCGCGCGCGCCCTCGAAGGTGGCGTAGACGTTGACCGCGGCGCCGGGGGTGATCTTGCCGGCCACGCCGGTCGCCGCGTCGATCATGATGGCGACCTCCTGCTGGCCGGGCTGGAGGGCCGGCTGGCGGACGATCATGTCCGACTGGAGCAGGGAGCCCGCCTTGAGGGTGGTGACGGCGATCCTGCCCTGGATCTCGCGCAGGTCGGTGACCGCGTTGTCCGACAGCCACCGTTCGGGCATCTTGATCTTCTCGAACTGGCCCGTGCTGAGGGTGGTGTAGGGCGGCACGTCGGACTTGAGCCGGTAAGCGGTGACCTCGGGGCCGACCTTGGACTCCACGTCGCTGATGACGGACAGCACGCCGGCGAAGGCGCCGAGGGCGCAGACGACCGACAGGAGCAGGAGAATCACGCCGCGGCGCTGACGGGAATTCATGAACCGTACAACCTCGTTGGGGATATCGGTCGAGCGGGACGGGAGCGGTGCCGGAGGGCGGTGCGCGGGCTCACCCGGCGGCCGCCCGGTTCTCTGGCTGCGTCGGGGGCGCAGCGTCGTGGACGGGCGGCGCGGCGGAGCAGAAGACGCAGCGGTCGCCGATGACGTCGATGCCGCACCAGTGGCAGCGGCTGCGCCGTACGGAGGTGACCAGCTGGTAGAGGACGGACAGGTCGGGCAGGTAGCTGCAGAACTCGATCAGCTTGCCGGTGCCCCACCAGGGCGGTGACTCGGCCGGCAACTGCGTCTCGCGCAGGCCCTGCACGTTCCAGGCCGGGGCGAGGGTGGCGCTGACCCAGTCGGACTGGAGCTGTCCCTTGGCCACGAGCATCCAGGTGCCGAACTCCGGCCCGGGCAGCAGCGCTTCGGGGGTGATCTTCACGAGCTTCGGCTCGGGGTGGGCGAGGACCCCGAACTGGCTGCCGGGCACCCAGGACTTGGCGTGCGACTTCAGGCCGACGGGGACGTGGTCGAGGCGGGCGACGGAGTTGAGCAGCGCTCCGGCGTGGATGTAGTGGACGAGCAGCCGGCCGGCCGAGGCGAGCACGCCGGGACTGATGTCGCAGGAGGCGAGCTGGCGCAACTGGCGGGCCAGCACGGCCAGTCCGAGGGGCGGCAGGTCCGGACGGAACAGGGCGACGCGGTCGGTCTCCATCAGCGAGCGCAGGGTGTGCAGGCGGCGTCGCAGGGCGGTGGGCGCGGCCGGTGAGCAGACCACGATCACGTGCCCGTGCTGTTCGACCAGGGCCTGGAGGTCGGCGAGCGCCTGTTCCAGGGGGCGCTCGGCGAGGTCCCTGAGCACGACGGCGGGCAGGGTGCGTTCGTCCTGTGGCGGCAGCGCCATGTCGGCACTGGTCACGGCAATGGCAGTTGGCACGCGCAGCTCCCCGTTTTCCCCATGCCCGTCGGAACGCCGGGTGTCACTCCGGCGCACCGTGTCGACTTCACTGCGTGACTACCTCAGCACTGTATCCACGGCTCTGTGACCGGAGAACAGCGTTTGTGTAGCTGATGAGCAACTGCCGTTGCACAAGACGCTTCAAAACGGGGCACGTTGAGCATCTTGCCGGTCACCGGAAGGGCTCGGGCGGGCCCGGGCGGTGGGCCCAGCGGGCCCAGAGTTGACGGTGGGCCTTCCTTTGGGCCCTGAGGCCCACGCCCCGGGCGCCGGCGCGTATCTACTCTCGCCGTCCACGCAGAGGTGGTTCGGGCAAGGAGGGGTGCCGTATGGCTGGCGGGGGCGGCATACGGGCGTACGGGCACAGACCGGTCTTCGACGACCGCGGCGCGACCGGGACCGAGTACCTCGGCATGGTGGTCGTCAGCGCCGCGATCGTCCTCGCCCTCTCGGCGACCGGGGTCGGGCAGCTGATCTACGACAGGCTCGCCGCACAGGTCTGCCGGGTCGCGGGCGGTGGCGACTGCGGGACGGGGACGCCCGGCCCGGGCAAGCCGCTCACCGACGCCGACTTCGAGCCGGCGCTGTGCCAGGTCTCCTCCGTCACCGACAAGGCCGGTTCCAAGGCGAAGATCTTCTTCTGGGAGATCGGCAAGGAGTACGGCTTCCAGGAGCAGCACCTGAAGGCGAAGACGGACGTCAACGGCGACGGCAAGGTCGACGACAGCGACCAGCTGGTCTACCTGACCTTCACCGACGCCTCCTCGGTCGCGGCGAAGAAGGACTTCAAGCCGGGCATGAAGGTCGGCAAGTTCGGCGCGGACAAGGTGGAGCTGGGGCTCGGCATCAAGGTCACCAACGGCGACACCTGGGTCTTCCAGAGCCCCGAGGAGGCCCAGCGCTTCCGGGACGACGTGGAGAAGCTCCAGATGTACGAGATGCGCCGCACGATGCCGGGCGGCGCGGAGGCGAGCGTCGGCGACAGCATCCTCTACCTCTTCGGCACGGGTCCCCTCAAGGACGAGGAGGACACCCAGAACCGGATCAAGGAGCACCTCGGCGACAACCGGAAGATCACCTACGGCAAGGTCGGCCTGGAGGCCTCGGCGTCGGCGGGCCTGAAGATCTCCGCGGGCGACGAGAAGAAGCTGAGCGCAGCGCTCGGCGGCACCTTCAAGTACGCCCCGGAGGTCACCTGGACCGACAACGCCTACAAGAACACCAAGTCGTACACGTACTCCTCGTCCATCGAGTACGGCTCCAAGGTGGGTTACGAGGCGGGTCCGCTCAGCGGCGAGTACGCGGCGAACACCGTCCAGACGGGCACCATCACGGTCACCTACGACAAGAAGACCGGCAAGCTGGTCCGCGTCGACATGACCCGCACGGTGGAGAAGGGCGGCCAGAAGGACGGCGCCAAGGCGGGCGGCGACAACGGCAAGCAGGACGGTGACAAGCGGGGCGGGAACGCCGGGGTGAAGGGCACCGACTCGCAGACCGGCATCGAGATCGTCACCAACTCCCTCACCTTCGACCCGGGTCCGGCCGGCGACCGGGACCGGGCGGTCGCCGAGCAGTGGCTGGACAGCAGCAACGAGCAGCTCGCCACGCCCTTCCAGTACATGTTCTCCGACCACGCGCCGACCTCCCGCCCGGGCGCCGACGACCCCTTCGGGCAGCTGATGTTCGACCAGGGCAGGTCGAGCCGGATGACGTACACGGGCGACGTGAACGCGGCCGAGTACGGCTTCGAGTTGAATCTCGGGCTGAGTCTGGGCATGACGATCAGCACGGAGAAGAAGTCGGAGACCCTGACCGGCGCCGAGTTCCTGGGCGCGCCCCGCGGGGACGGTCGCTCCTATCTTCCCTACAGCTACTGTGCGAACTGACGAAACGGGAGCCCGAACCGATGAACACCCGCCGTGCCTGCCTGGCCGCCGCCCTGCTGACGACCGCCGTGGCCCTGACCGGTTGCGGGAGCTCCGGCTCCGGCGCGGGCTCCGTGCCCGAGGGCTGGGGGACGCTGAAGACCAAGGGCGTGGACGTGTCGTACCCGAAGGGGTACGAGGAGCAGAGCGCCGCCGAGCGCGGCCGGCACAACGCCGCGGCCGCGGTGCGCACCGAGGGCGGCCGGAAGGTCTCCGTCATCACCGTGCAGCTCGGCTTCACCGAGGCGAACTCGGCGGAGCAGGCCGCGATCGCGGCCGAGGCCGGCATCCAGCTGGGCGCGAAGGTCGAGGGCCAGAGGGACGTGGAGCTGGCCGGCACCGACGAGGCGAAGCGGATCGACTTCTCCTTCCAGGCCACCGGCGAGGACGGCGGCCCGGCCAAGGGCACCCCGGTGAAAGGGGTGATCCTGACCGGCCTCGACTCGTCGGACACGACGTTCGCCATCCGCATCGACGCCCAGCGGGACACCCTGCCGGACGGGGACCTGGACCGGATCATCGACTCGGTCGAGGTGCACTAGCCGTGGAGGTGCCGGGCGCCGGATTCGTCGTGCTCGCCCTGCTGGTGGCGTTGTTCGGGGCGCTGGTGTGGCGGTACGCGAGACGGCTGGTGACTGTCGCGCGGGTGCTGCGGCGCGGGGTACGGACCGGGGGCGAGTGCGTCCGGGTGGAGACCGAGCCCTACGGCCGTTCCGACGCCCGGCGGCACTTCTTCGCCTTCCGTACGGCCGACGGCACGCGGGTCGAGTTCGAGGACCTGGCCGGCTCGTCGACGGCGAAGGGCACGCCGGTCACCGTCACCTACGACCCGCGCGACCCGAAGGGCACGGCGACGGTGGCGGGCCGGGGCAGCTGGTCCCCGGTGCTCCAGTCGCTGGCCCTGGTGGCGGGCTGCGGCATGGCCGCGCTGGGCTTCGCCGTTGTGCTGTACTTCGAGATCTCCGGGGAGAAGTGATGACGCTCGTCCGCTCCTGGGCCGTCGGCATCGTGGTGCTCGTCGTCTGCGAGTACGTCCAGATGACGCTGGTGTACGGGCCGCTGGTCGGCCCGGAGGGCGTCGGCTCGTTCGGTGCCGCGCTCGCGCTGGTGCACCTGCCGAACCTGGTGTGCGTGGTGCTCGCGACCTGGGCGGCGGCGCGGGCGCACCCCGAGCCGTGGCGGGAGATGCCGGTGCGTCACCTGGCGGCGGCCTGCGCGGTTCCGGCGGCGGCGCAGGTGCTGCTGCTGACGCTGCGGCCGGACGTGCTGGACCTGGCGGGCCCGGCGTTCTGGATGTCGACGGGCGTGCTGCTGGCGGGGTGCGCCGCGGGGCTGCTGCTGGACCGGTTGGTCTGGACCTCTTGACAGCGGCTTTGGTCTGGACCACCTTCTTGTCATGTCCAGACACAGACGATCCCTGCGGCTGTGGTCGGGCGCCCTCACGGCTGCCCTGGCCCTCTCTGTCACGACCGTCGGCCAGGCGTCCGCCGCCGACGTCAACAACGTCCGCAACGCCGGTTTCGAGTCGGGCCTGAGCGACTGGACCTGCTCGACGGGCAGCGGCACAGCGGTCTCCTCCCCGGTGCGCAGCGGCTCGTCCGCCCTGCAGGCGACCCCCGCCGGTCAGGACAACGCCCGATGTACCCAGACCGTGCGGGTGAAGCCCAACTCCACGTACAGCCTGGGCGCCTGGGTGCGCGGCGGCTACGCCTACCTCGGCGTGACGGGCACGGGCACGACGGACGTGTCCACCTGGACCCCGGACTCGTCGTCCTGGAAGCAGCTGTCGACGAGCTTCACCACGGGCGCGTCGACGACCTCGGTGACGGTGTACACGCACGGCTGGTACGGGCAGGCCGCGTACTACGCCGACGACGTGTCGGTGTTCGGCCCCGACGGGGGCGGTGGCACCGACCCGGGCCCCACGATCCCGGCCGCGCCGAGCGGCCTGCGCGTCTCCGGCACGACGTCCTCTTCGGTGTCGCTCGCCTGGAACACCGTCTCCGGCGCCACGGGTTACACCGTCTACCGCGACGGCACCAAGGTCACGGCGGTCTCCGGCACCTCGGCCACGGTGACCGGCCTCGCGGCCTCGACGTCGTACTCCTTCCAGGTCACGGCGACCAACGCGGCCGGTGAGTCGCCCAAGTCGGCGACGGTCACCGGGACCACGAACAACACCACCGGCCCCGGCCCCGCCCTGCCCAAGCACGCGGTGACCGGCTACTGGCAGAACTTCAACAACGGCGCGGCGGTCCAGCGGATCTCGGACGTGCCCGCCCACTACGACATCATCGCGGTGTCCTTCGCCGACGCCACGAGCACACCCGGCGCGGTGTCGTTCACCCTGGACTCGGCCGGTCTGAACGGCTACACCGTCGACCAGTTCAAGGCCGATGTGAAGGCCAAGCAGGCGGCCGGCAAGAAGGTCATCATCTCGGTCGGCGGCGAGCGCGGCACGGTCAGCGTGAACGACGCCGCCTCGGCGACGAACTTCGCCGACAGCGTCTGGTCCGTGATGCAGGAGTACGGATTCGACGGCGTCGACATCGACCTGGAGAACGGCCTCAACGCCACGTACATGACGCAGGCGCTGCGCGCCCTGTCCGCGAAGGCGGGCCCGTCGCTGATCATCACGATGGCGCCGCAGACCATCGACATGCAGTCGACGTCGAACTCCTACTTCCAGACGGCGCTGAACATCAAGGACATCCTCACCGTCGTCAACATGCAGTACTACAACAGCGGTTCCATGCTCGGCTGCGACGGCAAGGTCTACAGCCAGGGCACGGTCGACTTCCTGACGGCCCTGGCCTGCATCCAGCTGGAGAACGGCCTCGCCCCGTCCCAGGTCGGGCTCGGCGTGCCCGCCTCCACCCGGGCGGCGGGCGGCGGCTACGTTTCGCCGACCGTGGTCAACAACGCCCTGGACTGCCTGACCCGGGCCACCAACTGCGGCAGCTTCAAGCCGCCGCGGACCTACCCGGCCCTGCGGGGTGCGATGACCTGGTCGACCAACTGGGACGCCACCTCCGGCAACGCGTGGTCCAACGTCGTCGGACCGCACGTCGACGCACTGCCGTAACCGGCGTCCCGTCCGCTCGGCCTCCTAGAAGAACTCCCCCCACGGCTGGTCCCAGATCTGCTTGACGCACAGGACCAGGAACAGCAGCCCCGCGACGGCGAGCATCGCGTTGCTCACCGGGCCGTTGCGCCACTCGCGGGGCGTGCGGGGGGAGTTCAGGAGCCAGATCAGGGTGCCGGCGAGGAAGGGCAGGAAGGCCGCGCCGAGCACGCCGTAGATGATGATCAGACGGAAGGGCTGGCCCTCGAAGAGCAGGATCATGGGCGGGAAGGTCAGCCAGAGCAGGTAGGCGCGGAACGGCCAGGAGCGTTCGCGCTCGCCCGAGGCGACCTCCTCGCCCTTGGCCTGGCCGCGGCCCGACAGCCGGGCCACGAAGTCGGCGAACATCAGGCTCACGCCGTGCCACACCCCGATCAGCGAGGTGAAGGACGTGGCGAAGAAGCCGATCAGGAAGAACTTCGCCGTCGCCGCGCCGTACTCCTCCTCCAGGATGTCGCCCAGCTGGATCAGGCCCTTGTCGCCGCTGGCGATGGCGACGTTCGCCGAGTGCAGCAGCTCGGCGCCGACGAACAGCATGGCGATCACGAAGATGCCGGTGGTGGCGTAGGCGACCCGGTTGTCCAGGCGCATGACCTTCATCCAGCCGGTGTCGGTCCAGCCCTTGGCGTTGACCCAGTAGCCGTACGCCGCCAGCGTGATCGTGCCGCCCACGCCGCCGATCAGGCCCAGCGTGTTGAGGATCGAGTCCTTCTCGTCCGGCAGCACCGGCAGGAGCCCGGCGAAGGCGTCCGCGAGGTTCGGCGTCACCCTGATCGCCAGGTACACCGTCACCACGAACATGACGCCCACCAGGATCGTCATGACCTTCTCGAAGACCGCGTACTTGTTGAACCAGACGAAGACCAGCCCGACCAGTCCGCAGGCGATGCCCCACCACTTCAGGTCCATCACGTCGGGGAAGAGGGCCTGCAGCGGCAGCGCGCTCGACGACATCGCCGCGGCGCCGTAGACGAAGCCCCACACCACGACGTAGACCGCGAAGAACCAGGTCGTCCAGCGGCCGAGGCTCGCCCAGCCGTCGAACAGGGTGCGCCCGGTGGACAGGTGCCAGCGCCCCGCCGCCTCGGCCAGGGAGATCTTCACCAGACAGCCGATGATCGCGGCCCACAGCAGCGTGTACCCGAAGTTGCTGCCGGCGATGAGCGTGGCGACCAGGTCCCCGGCCCCCACCCCGGTCGCCGCGACGACGATGCCCGGCCCGATGTACTTCCAACTGGATTTGCGCATGGGAGGTTGCCGGTGAGCCTGGTCCGTGGTGTTTCCCGTGGTGTCCGCCATGCAGATCAAGAAACCGCAAGCAGCCCGGACGGACAAGAGGGCGCGGGAGTAACCATCCCAGGGGCGCGGGGAACTGCGCGCCCGGCCTGCGCACACCCGCAGACGGGAACGGCCCCCCGGCGGCTCCGGCGAACCCCGGGGACGGCCGAACCCAGCGGTAGCGTCACGGCTGTCGCCGACCGCAGCCGTCCGCCCCGCACGTGCCGAGCTCGAACCACACGGTCTTGCCCGACCCTTCCCGGTGGCAGCCCCAGCGCTGGGCGAGCGCGTCCACCAGGAACATCCCGCGGCCGTTCTCCCCGGTGCCCGCCGCCAGCACCCGGGGCACCCGCCGCTCCCCGTCGGCGACCTCGCAGCGCAGCACGCCGTGCGCGGCGAAGAGCGTGAGCCGGAAACCGCTGCGGGCGTGCAGCAGCGCGTTGGTGGCCAGTTCACCGACCAGCAGTTCGGCCACGTCCGCCACCTCGCCGCGCTCGGCGATCCCCCAGCCCTCCAGCTGCCTGCGCACCTGCGCGCGGGCCTCACGGACGGCGGAGGGGCGGGGCCCGTACTCGACACTCAGGTGGCCGGCTCCCAGGGGTGGTTGCGGGAACGGGCCGTAGGGGGCGTCGGGGTCCGGGAGGTGGCACCCGGAGAGTTGCAGCATGCCTCCAGGGTGATCCCCGGGGAGCCTTCGGCGCAGGGGGAGGACTACCCGTTCCCCTACCTGCTTGTGCAGGTGGGGCGTTACGCGTATTGCAGGCGGACCGTCGCGCCATCGCTGTCGTCGCGGAGGTCGACGTAGGCGCACACCTGCCGCGCGTACCACAGGCCGGGGCCGGGTTCCGGGCCGTCGGGCGGCGGCGGGACGAAGCCGGCGAGCGGGTCGGCCACGGGGCGGGCCGAACGCAGCTCGCAGACGCAGGCGGGCGCCTCGCCCCACAGCAGGGCGGTGCCGTCGAGGGGGGCCAGGGCCGCCGCGGCCCCGGCGACGGCGGTGGCGAACAGCTCGGCGTCCGCGGCGGGCAGTCCCCGGTGCTCCGCCCAGCTCCGCACGGCCACCGCGTGCGGCTCGGCGAGGGGCTCGGCGCCCTTTGGGGGCAGCGGCAGCGGTACCGCGTCGAGTTCGGCCACGAGCCGGAACGGGTCCTCGTACACCTCCGTGCCGGGGTGGGCGCGGCGGGCCGCGGCGACGACGGCGGGCCCGGCGGTGCGGGTGTCGTAGGCGCACAGGGCGGTGGTGGCCAGGGGGCCGAAGAGGGGATTGGCGAGGGCCTCGTAGCGGATCCACTCGGTGGTCTCGCGTGTGGAGCGTCCGGCGCGGCCGCCCCACACGGGTTCCATCAGCAGGTGGATCCGGCCGCCCGGACCGGCGTGGGCGGTGAGGTGGGCGGCGGCCCGGGCGACGGCGTTGGCGGCGGAGCCGGTGTACCACTCGGTGTGCGGCACGCAGGTGATCTGCTCGGCGTCGCCGCCGAGGGCGTCGCGCAGCAGGTCCAGGTGGTGCGGGGCGGCGATCGCCACGGGTGGGGGTTCGCCGGGGGCGGCGAGGCCTTCGCCGAGGAAGGGCAGGGCGGCGGCCACGAAGGCGTCGTCGGAGTCGAAGACGGCCATGCGGTGGTCGAACGGGGTGGCTTGTCCGGTGGTCACGTGATCCCCTCGGGTGGGTGTGGGACGGGGTGCGGGCGGTCAGCGCTGTGCCGTCACCCAGGCGGCGATCTGGCTGCGGTTGCTGAAGCCGAGTTTGCTGAGGATGCGTTCCACATGGCCTTCGGCGGTGCGTCGGGCGATGACCAGGCGGTCGGCGATCTGCTGGTTGGCCAGCCCCTCGGCGACGAGCCGGGCGACCTCGGTCTCGCGGCGGGTGAGACGGACCGCGGTGTCCTCGTGCGGCGGCGGGGCGGCGGACTCGGCGGTGGCGGGCTCCTGGAGCGCGTGGCCGACCAGCTCCGCGAGGGCCAGGGCGCCGCCGCGCCGGTGGGCCCGTTCGAACGCCTCGCGGCCCAGGGCCCGGCCGGCCCGCTCCTCGCAGTCCCGGCGTGCGGAGGTGAGGGTGCGGGCGCCCCAGCGGCCCGCGTCGATGTCGGCCCAGACGCGGTCGGCGCCGCCCAGCAGCACGGCCGCGTGCTCGTGTGTGCCGCGCTCGACGGCGATCAGGGCGAGCAGGTCGAGGGTGAGGGCGATGCCGATGACGTCGTGGACGGCGAATTTGAGCCGCAGTGCCTCGCGGGCGTGCCGCTCCGCCCGGGTCGGGTCGCCGCGCACGGTGTGCGCGAGGGCGAGCATGCGCAGCACGTACGACCGCACCCACTGCTCGCCGTGCCGCTCGCACAGCCCGAGGGCCCGCTCGCACACCTCGACCGCCCGCTCGGCCTCGCCCAGGAAGCTCAGCGCGCAGGCGAGTTCGACCTGGTCGAGGCCGACGAGGCTGAGGTGCTGGCCGGGCACGGGCCCGCGGGCGACGGTGGTCTCGAAGTGCCTCAGCGCGCCGGGCAGGTCGTCGCCGAACAGCCGGAGGACGCCGATGACGTACTCGGCGTGGGCGGCCTCGGCGCTGTCGCCCAGGGCGCGGGCGAGGGCGAGGGCGTCCGTGGCGTACCGGCTGCCCCGGGGGAGGTCCTGGGTGGCGGCGACCAGCAGCCCGGCGACCCAGAGACCGCGGGCCCGCTCCCTGGTCGGCTCCGGGTTGGCGGCCAGGGCCCGGTCGAGCCAGTACAGGCCCTCGCGGGGGGCACCGCAGGCGTGCCAGTGGAACCAGAGGGTGCCGGCCAGGTGCAGTCCGGCGCGTGCCTCGCCGGGGGTGGTGAGGCTGAAGTCGAGGGCGGGGCGCAGGTTGTCGCGGTCGGCGCTCAGGCGGGCCACGATCTCCCGCTGTCCGGGCCCGAACCAGTCGCGTTCGCACGCCTCGGCCCGTCCGAGCATCCAGTCCCGCAGGCGCCGCCGGGCGGCGGTCTCCTCCCCGGCGGTCCGCCGCAGTTGCTCCAGCCCGTACTGGCGCAGGGTGTCGAGCAGCCGGTAGCGCACGCCGTGGGGGCCGGGCTCCCGGCACAGCACGGACTTGTCCACGAGTCCGGCGACGGCTTCCAGTACGTCGTCGGTGCGCAGGACGACGGGCGGGGGCGCGGGCAGGGTCACGGTCGCGGTGAGCGCTTCGGCGGGCCGGGGACCGGATCCGTCCGTGAGTTGGGCGGGTCCGGTGCCCCGGGCCCGCTGCCGCAGGGCGCCGGCGGCGAGGTGTCCGCCGCCGGCCGGCCACGCGGGGGCGTCCCGCGGGGTGTCGTCGGCGCACACCGCCTCCGCCGTCTCCAGGTCGAAGCTGCCCGCCAGCACCGACAGCCGGGCCCAGACCAGCTGTTCGGGGCCGGTGCACAGGCCGTGGCTCCAGGCGACCGCCGCGCGCAGGGTCTGGTGGCGGGGCAGGGCCGCGGGGCTGCCGGTGGTGAGGAACCGGTAGCGGTCGTCGAGCCGGTCCAGGAGCTGGTCGGCGTCGAGGACGCGCATGCGGACGGCGGCCAGTTCGATGGCGAGGGGGAGGCCGTCCAGGCGCCGGCACAGGCGGGCGACGGACGCCACGTTGGCGGGGGTGAGGCGGAAGCCGGGGGCCACGGCGGCCGCGCGGTCGGCGAAGAGGGTCAGGGCCGGATAGCCCTCGGCGGCGGACAGGTCCCCGTCCGGGTCGGGCACCGGCAGGGGGCGCACCTCCAGCAGGTGCTCCTCGGTGAGGCCGAGCCGGTGCCGGCTGGTGGCGAGGACCCGGACGCCCTCGGTGCCGTGCAGCAGGGCGGCGGCGAGCCGGGCGCACGCTGCGGCGAGGTGCTCGCAGTTGTCGACGACGAGCAGCAGCCGCCGGTCGCGGACCTGCTCGACGAGGGCGTCGAGCGGCGGCTGGGCGGAGTGGGCGTGCAGGCCCAGCGCGTCGGCGGCGGCCAGCGGGACGAGCGCCGGATCGTGCAGCCCGGACAGGTGGACGAAGCGCACGCCGTCCGGGAAGGCCCGCCGGACCCGGGCCGCGATGCGCGCGGCGAGCCGGGTCTTGCCGACGCCGCCCGGCCCGGTCAGCGTCACCAGCCGTGCGCGGGCCAGCAGCTCGCGTCCTTCGGTCAGTTCGCCACGCCGGTCGACGAAGCTGGTCGTCTCGACCGGCAGCCGGTGGTCCCGTCGTGGCGCTGATCCGCCCATGATCAGCCAGTCCTCTGGGGTGTGGTGCGAGATCCGGACAGCCCGGCTCCCCTTGCGCAAGCCCTCACCCTCTCCCGGCTCCGTGAATATGTGCACGTGCGGGCCACACCTCCGGGTGGACTTCGGCCGCTCCCTCTCGATCGCCGCGCCGCACGCGTACACTGCGCGGCCGCTTTCAGTCTTGACCTGCTCATGCCATTGGCAGAACGATGTGCGCCACCCGCACCACGTACGTCGCACGGAACAACCCCACCTCCCACAAGGAGATTTCATGCGACTTCGCATACGAGGCTCCGGTGCCGGCAGACGCACCGCCGCCCTCGCCGCCGTCCTGGCACTCGCCCTCGCCGCCCCCCTGTCGGCGACGGCACCGGACGCCACCGCCGACGGCGCCGCCAAGGCCGCACCTGCGGCCGGCGACATCCGGCAGTACGAGATCCACCTGCATTCGACGGCCGCGGACCGCACGGCACTTCAGCGCGCGGGCGTGACCGTCGACGAGGTGCACGGCCACGGGGTCGTCGTCTCCGGCCGCGCGGACCAGATCAAGCGGCTGCGCGCCCGGGGCTACGAGGTCACCCCGCTCGGCGCGGTGCCCGACCGGTCCGCCGGCGAGGACGACGTCCGCCTCTTCGACTTCCCGTCGGGCGACTCGAAGTACCACAACTACGCCGAGATGACGAGCGAGATCAACACGATCGTCTCGGCCAACCCGTCGATCGCGAGCCAGCGCGTGATCGGCAAGTCCTACCAGGGCCGGAACATCGTCGCCATCAAGATCAGCGACAACGTGGCGACGGACGAGTCCGAACCCGAGGTGCTGTTCACCCACCACCAGCACGCGCGTGAGCACCTCACCGTCGAGATGGCGCTCTACCTGCTGCGCGAGCTGACCTCCGACTACGGCTCCGACGCACGGGTCACCTCCATGGTGAACAACCGCGAGATCTGGATCGTGCCGGACATCAACCCGGACGGCGGCGAGTACGACATCGCCACCGGCTCCTACCGGTCCTGGCGCAAGAACCGGCAGCCCAACTCAGGTTCCTCGTACGTCGGTACGGACCTGAACCGCAACTGGAACTACCGCTGGGGCTGCTGCGGCGGCTCCTCGGGGTCGACGTCCTCCGAGACCTACCGGGGCCCGGCGGCGGAGTCGGCGCCGGAGGTGAAGGTCGTCGCCGACTTCGTGCGCAGCCGGGTCGTCGGCGGCAAGCAGCAGATCCGGGCCGGGGTCGACTTCCACACGTACAGCGAGCTGGTGCTGTGGCCGTTCGGCTACACGTACTCCGACACCACGACCGGGATGACCGCGGACGACAACGCGGCGTTCAAGACGGTCGGGCAGAAGATGGCCGCGAGCAACGGGTACACGGCGCAGCAGTCGAGCGACCTGTACATCACGGACGGGTCGATCGACGACTACCTCTGGGGCGTGCACAAGATCTTCGGCTACACGTTCGAGATGTATCCCCGGTCCGGCGGGGGCGGGTTCTACCCGCCCGACGAGGTGATCGAGCGGGAGACCTCCCGTAACCGGGACGCGGTACTGCAGTTGCTGGAGAACGCGGACTGCATGTACCGGTCGATCGGCAAGGAAGCGCAGTACTGCGGCTAGTCCGCGTCTTCCGCCGCGCCGTCCTGGACGCCGTCGTCGAAGTAGGCGTCCAGGACCGCGTCCAACTGCTCGTCCCACTCGGCGAACCGGCTCCTGGCCGGCGCCTCGATCTCGATCGGGTACCAGCGCCGGTCGGGGGTGTGGACGGTGACGGTGTACCGCTTGCCGAAGCGGGCCGTCTCCGTCTCCACCGCGCCGATCTCGTCCCAGCGGAACTCGCACTCCTGGTCGTCCAGGCAGAGCCGGACGCCCCTGCGGTCGGCGACGATCCGCGCCCGGCGGTCGGACGCCTCGAAGACGGGACCGTCGGCCACGGCGTCCTCCTCCGGCTCCACCGGCTCGGCGGGGGACGCCGTGTCCGTCTCCTCCGCCTCGGAGGCGGCCTTCTCGGCCTCGGCGGCCTCGGGCTCCTCCGCCGGCTCTCCGTCCTTCGTCCGTGGGGACGCGGGTGACGTGAGCCCGGGGATGAAGGCCGGGTCGAACCCGGCGCCTTCCAGGGGCTGGCTGCTCGAACCTATGCGCTGCTCCACAGCGCAGCAGTATGGTCGACAAACCTGTGCCGCACACAGCCGGGCCCGACTTCGTTATCAGACTCCTACACGAACAGGCTCAGCACGGCCGCGACCACGAACCCGGCCACCGACAGCACGCTCTCCAGCACCGTCCACGTCTTGAGCGTGTCCCGCTCGCTGATGCCGAAGTACTTGGCGACCATCCAGAAGCCCCCGTCGTTGACGTGCGAGGCGAAGATGGAGCCCGCCGAGATGGCCATGATGACCAGGGCGACGAAGGCCTGGGAGTGGTCGCCCTCGGAGAGCAGGGGCGCCACGATGCCGGCCGTGGTGACGATCGCGACCGTCGCCGAGCCCTGGGCGACCCGCAGGACCACGGAGATCAGGTAGGAGAGGACGATCACCGGCAGACCGACGTCGTTGAACGTGTCCGACAGGGCCTGGGCGACGCCGCTGGCCTTGAGGACGGCGCCGAAGATGCCGCCCGCGCCGACCACCAGCAGGATGTTGCCGACCGGCTTGAGGGACGCGGTCGACACCGTCTCCAGGGACTTGCGGGACCAGCCGCGGCGGATGCCCAGCAGGTAGTACGCGAGGAACAGGGCGATCGTCAGCGCCACGAACGGGTTGCCGAAGAACTCGATCACCGAGCGGAGCGTGGAGGGGTCCAGGGCGATCGAGGAGAAGGTCGCGGCGAGGATGAGGACCAGCGGCGTGCCGATGATGCCGAGGACCGTGCCGAGGGACACCGGCCGCTCGCTGGGCGCGACTCCGGCGGCCCGCTGTTCGTCGACGACGGCCTGCTTGGCCTCCTCCGCCGCCTCGACCATGTCCTGCGGCACGGCGACGAAGATGCGGCGGCCGATCCACGCCGAGTACGCCCACGCGGCCACCACGGCGGGCAGACCGCAGACGACGCCCATGAGGATGACCCAGCCGAGGTCGACGTGGAGGAGACCGGCGGCGGCCACCGGGCCGGGGTGCGGCGGCAGGAAGGCGTGGGTGACGGACAGGCCCGCGAGCAGCGGCAGGCAGTAGAGCAGGATCGACTTGCCCGAGCGCTTGGCGGCGGCGTAGACGATGGGCGCCAGGACGAAGATGCCGACGTCGAAGAAGACCGGGATGCCGAAGATCAGGCCGGTCAGGCCCATGGCGAGGGGGGCGCGCTTCTCGCCGAACAGGCCGAGCAGACGCCTCGCCAGCACCTCGGCGCCGCCGCTGACTTCGAGGATCGCGCCGAGCATGGTGCCCAGGCCGATGATGATGGCGACATGGCCGAGGATGCCGCCCATGCCGGACTCGATGGTGGAGACGGCGTCCGACCTCTGGACCGTGCCGAAGAGTTCGGTGACCGACAGGCCGGCCGCGAGGCCGACGGCTATGGAGACCGCCAGCAGGGCGACGAACGGCTGGAGTCTGACCTTGATGATGAGGAGGAGCAGCAGCGCGATGCCGAGCGCGGCGGTGAGCAGGAGTCCGGCGGTGCCGTCGACGAGGAGGAGCAGTCCGCCCGTGTGGGGCGGTGTCTCGGCGGGGGCGGACGCGGCGAGCGGATGGGACATTCGGGGGTCCTCTGCGTAAGTGCATGCAGCTTCTGGGTAGGGGGGAGCGCGACGCGGCGCATCGGGGCGCCGCGCCTCACGGACGTGCGGGAGTGGGAGGCGGGGGTGGGTCAGCCGAGGACGGCCAGCGCGTCGATCTCGATGAGGAGGCCCGCGGGGAGACCGACGTAGACGGTCGTACGCGCGGCGGGCGGCTGGGTCAGGCACTGCTCCTCGAAGTACGCGTTGTAGATCTCGTTCATCTCGGCGAAGTGGTCCACGTCGGTGAGGTAGACGCGGATCATCATCACGTCGTCCCAGCCGGCGCCGCTCTCTTCGAGGATGGCCTTGACGTTGGCCAGGGTCTGCAGGGTCTGCTCGCGCAGGGTCGGCCCGGCGGGCGTGGGCGGCTTGCCCTCCTCGGCGGGCAGGAGGCCGACCTGGCCCGCGACCTGGAGGATGTTGCCCTTCCTCACCCCGTGGGAGAACTTGGCCGGCGGGGTGGTGTGGGTCTTCGGGGTGAGTGCGATCTTGTCGGTCATGCGGTGCCCTTCACTGGTGTTCTGCCGGAGTACTCCCCGCTGATGGCGTCCGCCGTACGGCGCACCAGCGGCAGGAGGGTGAGGAGTTCGTCGGCGGTGACGACGACGTTCGGCGCGGAGACCGACATCGCGGCGACGACCCGGCCGTCGGCGCCGCGGATGGGCGCCGCGACACAGTTGATGGACTCCTCGTGGCCGCCGAGGTCGGTGGCCCAGCCCTGCTCGCGCACCTTCTCCAGCTCGCGCAGGAACGCGCTCGCGCTGGGCGTCGAACGGGCCGTGTAGGCGGGGTAGTCGAGCTTCTCGGCGACCGCCCGCCGCTCGTGCTCGGGCAGGTCGGCCAGGAGCAGCTTGGCGACGGCGGCGACGGTGATGGCGACGGGCTTGCCGATGCGCGAGTACATCCGCACCGGGTAGCGGCTCTCGACCTTGTCGATGTAGAGGACCTCGTTCTCCTCGTACACGGCCAGGTGCACGGTGTGCCCGCAGCTCTCGTTGAGGCGGACCAGGTGGGGGTGGGCGATCTCGCGCACGTCGAGGTTCTCCATCGCCTCCTGGGCGAGCGCGAAGAGCCGGGCGCCGAGGCGGTAGCGCTGGTCGGACTGGCGGTAGACCAGGCCGTGCTCGTGGAGGGTGCGCAGCAGGCGCAGGGCCGTGGACTTGTGGACGCCGAGGCGGTCGGCGACCTGCCCCAGGTCGGCGGGCCCCTCGGCGAGCAGCGGCAGGATGCTGAGTGCGCGGTCGACGGTCTGGCTCATGGCGTGGGTACCTCCTCGTCGGCCCGCTGGGGGTCCTCGGTCCAGCCGGGGCCGAGTCGCAGTCTCCCCCATGCCGCGTCGTCCAGGGCGGCCAGCCGGTCGGCGTGCTCGCGGGCGGGCGGGGTGGCGAGGTCGCCGGGCGCGGTGAGGGCGGCGGCGGCCATGAGGTGCCCGTGGCGCAGCCGGTCCCGGACGGGCAGCCCGCGCAGGGTGGCGGAGAGGAACCCGGCGGCGAAGGCGTCGCCCGCGCCGACGGCGGCGACGACGTCGACCCGCGGTGCGGGGACGAAGGTGACGTCCCGTCCCTCGAAGACGGTGGCTCCGGCGGCGCCCTGCTTGACGACCAGCACGTCGGGTTCGGGCAGGGCGGCGCGGACGGCGTCGGCGCTGTGCAGCCCCCAGGCCTCGTCCTGGCCCACGAACACGAGGTCCGCGCCCCGGGCGAGGTCGCGCAGCACCCCGGGGGCGTCCGGGTCGCGCCACAGGCCGGGCCGGTGGTTCACGTCGAAGGAGACCAGAGGGCGGCCGGGGCGGCGCCGGGTCAGCTCGCGCATCAGTTCCAGGCAGCTGCCGGACAGCGCGGCCGTGATCCCGGACAGGTGCAGCACGCGGCCGGCCCGCACCGCCGCCGGGTCGGGGTCCGTCACGCTCATCGCGGACGCCGCGGAGCCGGCCCGGTAGTACGCCACCTCGTGGGCGTCGGTGGCCCGGTCCCCGGCGGTGCGGAAGTAGATGCCCGTCGGGCGGCCGGGGTCGCGGCGCACGTACGTCACATCGACCCCGTAGCCGCCGATCGCCTCGACCAGGTGGTCGCCGAAGGGGTCGTCCCCGACCCTGCTGACCCACCGCACGGAGTGCCCCGCCGCCGCCAGCACGCACGCCACGTTGGACTCGGCCCCGCCGATCCCCCGCTCGAACGACGGCACGTCCGCGAGGCGGCCCGGCCGGGAGGGCAGGAACGTGACCATGGACTCGCCGAGCGCGACGACGTCCACGACGTCGGGGGCGTTGCAGGGTCCGGTGGGGGTCACGATGCTCGTAGCTCCTCGGTGGCTTCGGTGGGTGGCGGTTTTCATTGACCGGCGGTGGCCGAGATGTTAGACAGCGTTGAGCGATATACGCAATGAAGGTTGCAAATACTGCAACACCGCTGATCAGGAGGCTCTATGACAGCCGACACCGCAGCCGAGCCCCTCGCCCGGCTCGCCACAGAGCGCGTCGACCACCGCTTCAAGGGCCTCCCGCCGGACGCCGACGGACTGACGGTCGGAGAACTGGCCGCCCAGCGCCGCAACCTCTTCACCGGCGGCTTCGCCACCCCCGTGCTCGCGCTGTCCGCCGAGCGTCTGGAGCACAACCTGAAGCTCATGGAGACCTACGCGGCCCGGCACGGCTTGGCCTTCGCGCCGCACGGCAAGACCTCCATGGCCCCGCAGCTGTTCCGGCGGCAGATCGAGCACGGCGCGTGGGGCATCACGCTGGCGGTGCCGCACCAGGTGCGGGTGGCGCGCGCCTTCGGCACCCGGCGCGTCTTCCTCGCGAACGAACTGGTCGACGCGGCGGCCCTGCGCTGGATCTCCGCCGAACTGGACGCCGACCCGGACTTCCGGTTCGTCTGCTACGTCGACTCCGTGCGCGGCGTCGAGCTGATGGACACGGCCCTGAGCGGCGCCGGCCGCCCCCTGGACGTGGTGGTCGAACTCGCCGCCGGGGAGGGCGCCCGGACCGGTGCCCGCACGGAGGCGGAGTGCGCGGCGGTAGCGGACGCCGTGGCCGCCACGCGGACGCTGCGGCTGGTCGGCGTCGCGGGCTACGAGGGCGAGGTGCCGCAGGCCGACACCGAGCGGGTGACGGCGTGGTTGCGGCGGCTGGTCGCGCTCGCCGCGGACTTCGACCAGGCGGGCCGCTTCACCGGCCCGGACGAGATCGTCGTCAGCGCGGGCGGCAGCGCCTGGTTCGACACGGTCGCCGACGTCTTCGCGCAGATCCCCGAACTGTCCCGGCCCGCACTGAAGTTGCTGCGCTCGGGCGCCTACGTCTCGCACGACGACGGCCACTACCGCAAGCTGACCCCGTTCAACCGGGTGCCCGAGGAGGGCGCCCTGGAGCCGGCGTTCCGCCTCTGGGCCCAGGTGGTGTCGCGCCCCTCCGCCGAGCAGGCCTTCCTCAACGCGGGCAAGCGGGACGCCGCCTACGACCTCGACCTGCCCTTCGCGCAGGTGGTCCGCCGGGACGGCGCCGAGCGCCCGGCCACCGGCGTGGCGGTGACGGCCCTGTCCGACCAGCACGCCTGGCTGAGCACCACGCCGGAGGCGGACCTGCAGGTCGGCGACTGGGTCGGCCTGGGGCTGTCCCACCCGTGCACCTCGTTCGACAAGTGGCAGCTGATCCCGGTCGCCGAGGCGGACGGCACGGTCGTCGACTACGTCCGCACGTTCTTCTAGGAGGCAGCGCGATGGAAGAGCTCGTCATCCGGGACGCCGACGTCGTCGACGGCTCCGGCGCGGACTCCTACCGGGCCGATGTCGTCGTCGACGGCGGCCGGATCACCTCGATCGTCAAGGAGGCCACGGCGGCCGGGTGCCAGCGGCCGAAGGCCCGCCGGGAGCTGGACGCCGAAGGGCTGGTGCTCTCCCCCGGTTTCGTCGACATGCACGCCCACAGCGACCTGGCGCTGCTGCGGGACCCCGACCACAGCGCCAAGGCCGCGCAGGGCGTGACGCTCGAGGTGATCGGCCAGGACGGCCTGTCGTACGCGCCGGTCGACGACCGCACGCTCGGCGAGGTGCGCCGCGCGATCTCCGGGTGGAACGGCCCCGGGGACGACATCGACTTCGACTGGCGCACGGTCGGCGAGTACCTGGACCGGCTGGACCGGGGGATCGCCGTCAACGCGGCCTACCTGATCCCGCAGGGCACGGTCCGGGCGCTCGCCGTCGGCTGGGAGGACCGCCCGGCCACCGCGCGGGAGCTGGACCGGATGCGGCAGTTGGTCGCCGAGGGCATGGAGCAGGGGGCCGTCGGCATGTCGTCGGGGCTGACGTACACGCCCGGCATGTACGCGCAGGACGCCGAACTGATGGAGCTGTGCCGGGTGGTGGCGTCCTACGGCGGCTACTACTGCCCGCACCACCGCTCCTACGGCGCCGGCGCCCTGGAGGCGTACCGGGAGATGATCGAGCTGACCCGCGAGGCGGGCTGCTCCCTCCATCTCGCGCACGCCACGATGAACTTCGGCGTGAACAAGGGCCGGGCGCCCGAGCTGCTGGCCCTGCTGGACGAGGCGCTGGCGGCCGGGGCGGACATCAGCCTCGACACCTACCCGTACACCCCGGGCTGCACCACCCTCGCGGCCGTCCTGCCGAGCTGGGCGAGCGAGGGCGGCCCGGAGCGGACCCTCGGCCGGCTGGCGGACGACGGCACGGCGGAGCGCATCCGGCACCACCTGGAGGTCACCGGCTCGGACGGCTGCCACGGCGTGCCCGTCGAGTGGGAGACCATCGAGATCTCCGGCGTGAACGACCCGGCCCTGGCCGGGTTCGTCGGCCGGACGATCGCGGAGTCGGCGGCGCTGCGGGGCGAGGAGCCGTGGGTGACCGCGCGCGGCCTGCTGCTGGCCGACCGGCTGGCCCCGACGATCCTGCAGCACGTGGGCCACGAGGAGAACGTCCGGGAGATCATGCGCCACCGGGTGCACACCGGCGGCTCGGACGGCATCCTCCAGGGCGCCAAGCCGCACCCGCGCGCCTACGGCACGTTCCCGCACTACCTCGGCCACTACGTACGGGAGTTGGGCGTGCTGTCGCTGGAGGAGTGCGTCGCGCACCTCACGTCCCGCCCGGCCGCGCGGCTGCGCCTGCCCGACCGGGGCCTGGTCCGCGAGGGCTACGTGGCCGACCTGGTGCTGTTCGACCCGGCGACGGTGGCGGCGGGCTCCACCTTCGCCGAGCCCCGCAGGCTCCCCACGGGCATCCCGTACGTCCTGGTCGACGGCCGGTTCGTGATCGAGGACGGGCGGCGCACGGACGTCCTGGCGGGCCGGGCGGTCCGCGGGACTCCTCCCGCGTGACCGCCCGGCCGGCGCCCTGCCCTACGGCTTGGGCAGGGTGCAGCCGCTCGCGTACAGGTCGAGCTTGTTGTCGATCCCGAAGCAGGCGGGGATCTGGTAGGTCTGCTGGGCGTAGTTGATGCCCTTGCGGACGGTCACGGTGCCGTTCGCGTCGACCTCGCACGGGTTGTTCACGGTGCAGCGCTCACCGGACTCGTTGCCGGTGTTGTTGACGGCGACGACCTTGTTGGTGGCCTGGTCGACGACCGGCGAGCCGGAGGTGCCGCCGATGGTGTTGCAGGCGGAGGTGTAGCGGACCGAGTCCTTCCAGGTCCAGTCGCCCTCCTTCAGGGTGGGCACGAACCCGTCGATGGAGCAGCTGTAGATCCGCTTCCAGTAGCCCGAGGGGATGGAGATGGCGGTGCCGGCGACCGGGTGGCTGTCGCTCAGCGTCAGCGCGTTGATGTTGTACGAACTCTTGATCTGCGCGTACGTGGTGGTGAGCTGGTACAGCGCGACGTCCGTGTCGGTCATCGTGCCGTAGGCGAGCTTGGCGGCGCGCAGGGTGGCCACGCGCGAGCCGGAGGCGTTCAGCAGGCTGAAGGTGCGGCTGGACGCCCTGTCGACGAGGACCTCGCCGGGCCCGGGGAAACCCGACTCCAGACAGTGGCCGTTGGTCATCACGAGCGCCGGGTCGTCGCTCGCGGAGTCGGGCATGCGGACGACCGAGCCGGAGCAGTTGCTGAGCGCGACCGTGCCGGCGAAGTTCACCGCCTTGACCGACGGGCCGAGTCCGGCCAGTGTCTGCTCCACGGACGCGACCACGCCCGAGACGGCGGACGTGGCCGAGCCCGTGTCCGCGGCCTTGCCGACGCCCGTGGGGGCGGCGTCGGCGGCGGTCGCGGGAGCCGCGCCGGCCCCGGCTATCGCCAGGGCGAGGAACGCGGCGGCGAGAGGTTTTCTCATGGGGGGTCCCCTCTTGCGACGGAGGCGGCCGGAGAATCTCCGGCCGCCCGCACGATTGTCATGTGCATTGTGATCGCCACGAGGGGTCTCGCACAAGAACCCGTTCCACAACCGGAACCTCGACCTCCGGCATGACCTGCTCAACAGGCCGGGACGGCCGGTCATTTGGGGTGATCCGCACCCCTCCGGACCCCCCGGCCGGCGGACCGCACCGCCGCACGCGGGCGGGCGCGCTGCCCGGACACCGGGACCGGACGCCCGCCGGAACGGCCCGAGGGCCGAGGTGAACGACCCCGGCCCACCCCCTACTTGGGCCCCTTCGTGCCGCCCGGCCCCCGGCCGGGCTTGCCGTCCACGCGCCCCGGGGGCGTCGTGGTGGCCGGGGCGGACGTCGCGGGGGTGGCTGCCGTGGGGCTTTCCGCGGGCGGCTCGGGCGTGTCCGTGCCGTCGGCCGACGGAGTGGTGCTCGCCGGAGCCGTCGGGTCGGCGGAGGCGCCGTCGGAATCCCCACCGCCGCCCACGGGCCCGCCGTCCACCGACCCGCCGCCCACCGGCGCGCCCGGGGTGGACGCGCGGACACCGCCCGAAGGCTGCGCCGCCGGGCTCTCGGTCTCGCCCGCCGTCGGAGCCGGACGTCCGCCCTTGCCGCCCCTCGTCCCATCGTCGGCCACGCCGGAGGACGCACCCGAGAAGGAGAACGCGGCGATCAGCGCGACCACGGACGCGGTACCCGCGACCCCGGCCGCGACCACCACCCGGCGCTTCCCCCACGGCCGGGCCTTGCGCCGGGAGCGGCGCCCCGGGCCGGAACCGGCCCGCGCCGGCACCGCCGGAAGCTCGCGCGTGTCACCCCCGCCGCCGGTGTCCGCGGTGGCGCAGGCGTCCTGCCATCCGTGGGCCGCGGCCGGGTCGGCGTACGCGTCGTACTCCGGGGGCGGAGCGCCCTGCGGCACGTAGACGTTCGGCACCCCCTGGGGCCCGCCGCCCGTCGCTCCGTCGGCGTACTCGAATGGCTTGAACATGGCGGCGCATTCTAGGGACCAGAGGTGCTGGTGGGACAGCCGACGGCGATATGCGCCCAAACCGCCGCGTCTCACGTGGCGGAAAACACGACCCGTCACGCGTTACCGGGCCGTAAGCTCCCAGACATGCAGGTGATCCAGTCGACCAAGCTCGCCAACGTCTGTTACGAGATCCGGGGCCCGGTGCTCGAGGAGGCGATGCGGCTGGAAGCGGCCGGTCACCGGATCCTCAAGCTGAACACCGGCAACCCGGCGGCGTTCGGCTTCGAGTGCCCGCCCGAGATCCTGGAGGACATCCTCCGCAACGTCTCCTCGGCGCACGGCTACGGGGACGCCAAGGGACTGCTGGCCGCCCGCCGCGCGGTCGTCATGCACAACCAGACCCTCGGCATCGAGACGGACGTCGAGCACGTCTTCATCGGCAACGGCGTCTCCGAGCTGATCGTGATGGCGATGCAGGGCCTGCTCGACGACGGCGACGAGGTCCTGGTCCCGGCCCCCGACTACCCGCTGTGGACGGCCGCCGTCTCCCTCTCCGGCGGCACGGCCGTCCACTACCGCTGCGACGAGCAGTCCGACTGGATGCCGGACCTGGCCGACGTCGAGCGCAAGGTCACCGACCGCACCAAGGCGATCGTGATCATCAACCCGAACAACCCCACGGGCGCCGTCTACGACGAGGCGATGATCAAGGGCCTGACCGACATCGCCCGCCGCCACAACCTGCTGGTCTGCTCCGACGAGATCTACGACAAGATCCTTTACGACGACGCCGTGCACACCCCGACCGCCAAGGTCGCCCCCGACCTGCTCACCCTCACCTTCAACGGCATGTCGAAGGCGTACCGGGTGGCCGGCTACCGGGTGGGCTGGATGTCCATCTCGGGCCCGCGCGCCCACGCCGACTCCTACATCGAGGGCCTGACGATCCTGGCGAACATGCGCCTGTGCGCGAACATGCCGGGACAGCACGGGGTCGTCGCCGCGCTCAGCGGTCGTCAGACGATCAACGACCTGGTCCTGCCGGGCGGGCGGCTGCGCGAACAGCGGGACGTGGCGTACGAGCTGCTGACCCAGATCCCGGGCGTGACGTGCGTGAAGCCGAAGGGGGCGCTGTACCTCTTCCCGCGCCTCGACCCCAAGGTCTTCAAGATCAAGGACGACCGGCGGATGGTCCTGGACCTGCTCCGGCGGGAGAAGATCATGGTGGTCCAGGGCACCGGCTTCAACTGGCCGGAGCCGGACCACTTCCGGGTGGTGACCCTTCCGACGGTCGGGGACCTGCGGGACGCGGTGGGCCGGATCGGGCACTTCCTGGACGGCTACGGCCAGCATTGACCAGCAGGCCCGTTCACGTTGTGTGTGCGAACGGTCCGATCTTGTGAACAACTCAACTTTAGACGAAATCTAAGCTAGGATGGTTTCCTGTTAGCACTCAGGAGGCCCTCCATGTACGAACCGATCCGCACCAAGTCGGTCCACAGCACGCCGGACGGCCCCAACCCGGACTTCCCCCACCGTTCCCGCGAAGAAGAGCTGGACATCCAGCTCGCGGGCCATCTCGCCGCCCTGCTCGCCGTCACGGACGAGCTGCGCGCGCTGGAGGGCTCGGCCGACCTGGACACGGCGGCGGAGCGGCTGGCGGAGCAGGTGGGCCGGCTGAGGGGCGGATCCGCCCCGGCCCGGGTGACCGGCACGCGGCGCGAGCGGAGCGCCGCCGCCCTGCACCGGCGGGCACACGCCCTGGCCGGCCGGGCGCTGGTCGTCGCGGCCTCCCGCGCCGACACGGCGGCCGCGATCCTGGCCGCCGAGCGGATGGACGCGCACACGGCGGCCCTGGAGCCGCGCGAACTCGCGTCCCGCTGAGCCCACTCCCGGGCTCCCCTTGACGGCCCCGGTCCGCGTGCACCCGCAGCGACGCGCGGACCGGGCGCCATGAACCCCTCCGTGAGGGCCACCGGGTACCCACGCCCGGTGGCCCTCACGCCTGTAGCGAGGCACCCCATCAGCCGCCTCCAGCCGTCGGCCCGCCGGGGCCGCGTACAGCTGGGACCACGCGCGCGGGGATGACAGGACCGGTCGGGATCAGCCGGAGCGCTGCGCACCGAGGGCGGTGACGACGTGGCGGAACACCACACGTCCGCGGCCGTTCGCCTCCTCGTCACCCGTCACCTCAGCCGTCGCCTCTGCCCGCACCAGGACACCCGTCTCCGGGTCGACGGTGAAACCGCACGTCAGGCTGTCGTCCGAAGCCCAAGCACTGAACGGAAAGGTGCGCAGCGGACGGACACCCGCCCGGACGGAGGTCGCCGAGACGGCCGTGACGTGCGCCAGGTGGGACACGATCCTGGCCGGCGCGAGCAGTTCGGCCAGCCGGGCCGCCGACGGGCTCGTCGCGTCCGGCGCGTAGTCCCCGGTCACCGTCAGCTCCCGCCCGCCGGCCGAAACCGTCCAGGACCGGGCCGAGGGCCCGCCCGTGAAGGCCAGATCCTCGTGCGGGTCGACCTCGACGGCGATGTCGGCCGTCAGCCGGACGGGCTCGACCAGCGTCCGGGCCATCCGCGCCACCACCCACCCCGCTTCGGCCGACGACCGCGCGTCGTGGACGTTCAGCTCAGGGACACGGGCCGTGGCCAGCGAGCCACGGTCGTCGTGCAGGGTGGCGGACGACAGGAAACCGGTGCCCGGATCGAGCCGCACGACCAGGCCCCGGGCACCGGGCGGCAACCAGGCGTCGGCGGGGTCGGCGAACAACGGGTGCGGAACCAGGGAGAGTTCGACGTACCCCTCACCACGCTCGGCCCGCGTCACCGCCCCGATCCCCCGGATCAACCGGGCAGGGTCGAACAGGACGGCCCACGGCTCGTCGGAGTCCTCCTCCCGGAGCAGGGCGGGCGAGACCCCGTCCAGCCGGAAGGTCCGTGTTTCCCCGGGCCGCCGGGAGGCAGGCCCGCCGGTCGTCCCGGCACCGAACCGCCCTCCGAGCTCCGGCTCGAACTCCCGCTCCTCGCAGGCGATCTCGACCACCGCGTCCACCCGCGCGTCCTCGGCGACCGTCGCGGCGAGCCGGGACAACGCCCAGGCGGTCAGCGGGTCGTGCTCCGCGGGCGGGTCGCCCAGCCAGTGGGTAGTTGCCATGATGCCCAGGTCTCCTCGGCGCCGGGACGATCCGGTGCCCACTGCACGTACAGTACGCGGTACGGGTGGTCGGCAGGCGGCGCGCCCACGGTCTCGATCGTGTACGAGCGGTCCTCGTTCTCCGTGATCCGGCAGCCCGGTTCGGTGATGCCCGCCCCGCAGGCCAGGATCTTCTGCCGCCGCGTGTCCTCGTCCGGGATACCGGCCTCGTCGATGCGGCTGTGCAGCATGAACGAGACGTACGACGGGGCCGAAGCGGCCGTGACCGTGACCTTGAGGGCCGAGGCCGAGGCCCTTTCAGCACCGTCGGCGGGACGCTCCCAGGCGAGGCGTCGCGGTGGTGTCTTGCGGCGGCCGTCCCCCCACTGACCTGCCACCAACGGCAGGCCGGTGCCGTCCTGCTGCCGGGCGGCCGGAGCCGGTGGGGCGGCGGGTGCGGCGGGAGCGGACGGCGCCCCCGTCACCGGATCCGCCGTCCGCCCCGCACCGTGCCTCGTCGAGGACCCGGTCGACGCCCCCGCGCACGACACGAGGAGCAGGACGGCGGCACTCCCCGCCACCGTCCCGCCCAGCACCCGGCGTGTCAGCCGGTGCACTTGATCTCTTTGTCGTTCTGGTTGTAGACGTGCGCCGAGCCCCTGCCCTGCGGGCCGGAGACGTAGAAGCGGGCCTGGCCCTTGTAGCGGTACCAGGTGTCCTTCTTGCACCCCTTGGGCGCCACCACGCGCAGGCTCTTGGTGTTCTTCTTGCCGCCCTTGCCGGTGGTCAGGTGCTCCCAGCCGTACCAGCGGGAGCGGGACAGGGAGCCCTCGGTGTTGAGGTTCGGGGCGACCTGGCCGCACTTGGTGTCGAAGTGCACGTTGATGGTGCCCTTGGTGGTGTGCGAGTTGTGCGGGTAGTCCACGGACGCCTTGCACAGGTAGGGCAGTCGCTTGGCGGCGGCCCGGAAGCCCGCGGCCCCCGAGGCCTCCGCGGGGTCGTCCGCCCCCAGCTCGGCCTCGCCGAGCACGGCGTCTCCCGTGGGGAGCTGCTGGTCCGGCTCGGTGATCTCGACGACCTCGGTCGTGTCCGTCCCCACGGCGTCCGCCGGGATCCCGTCGGCGGCGACGGCCGGCCCGCCCGCGGTGAAGGCGACGGACGCGGTGAGCGTGGCGACGGCTATGGACGTGGTGATGCGCAGGCCTGGGCGCATGGTCATGGCCACAAGTTCCCCCTGTGTGGTCAGAAGCATGGTGATGCCGAAGACGAGCGCCGTGTTTCAGGTCGGCGGCGCCCGTCGGCAGTCACTCTGACCTTCCAAGATCAGCTAGCCAAGTCCTTAACGGCGCCAAAGAAACGATCTCGCCAAGCCGGGAGGCATGGGGCGAACCGCGCCCCCGGACGCACCCTGCCCCAAACACGCCGAGCCACACGGCAGTTACCGCGAGACACAGGAGCGCGAGAGACAGCTCGGACACACGTACGAACGTGGCTCGTAACCGACCATGGATCACATCTCCGGGGAAGCTCGCCGGGTTTCGGTCAACGCGCTCGCCGCAAGTGAGGATAGAACCGAGCATTCCGCCCCCGTCGCGCGGCAGTTGCGGCGGTATGAGACCGACAGGACGAGAGAAGCGGCGGGGCTCATTCCAGCCCGCATGCAACGGACGTTCGGGGGCACACCGCGCCGATTTGTGCGCTTTTTGTGACAGCTTGTGTGGCCCAGGTGACCGTATGAGTCACCTGCTCTGACTGTCTGTCTGACTTCCGTGGGGGAAGCTGATGCATTCACGTGCGCAGAGCACGTCCCTGTGGCGTGCCCGAAGAACACACAGAACCGCTCTCCTGTCCGCGCTCACGGCCGCCGCCGTGGTGCTCTCGGCGGCACCGGGCCTGGCCGCGCCGCCCAAACCGGAGTTACCCGAGCCGGAGAGCCCCTGGACGAGACCGACGAAGGTGGAGGCTCCGGCGACTCCGGCCGGATCCGTCAAGGCACCGGAGTCCCAGGCGGAGGCCGAGCCGTCGGCGGAGGTCGCCGCGTGGCGGGCGGCGCAGCGGGCCCGTACCGCGGGCGGCAAGGCCGGTGCCGAGCGGACGGGGGCCGCGGCCGAGGCCACCCCGTTCGTTCCGGAGGGCCAGGGCGAGGTGCCCTGGCACCGGATCACCGACACGCGCCTCAGCGACGCGCTCGTGGCACGGGTGAACCTCTCCAACGGCAACCTGATGCTCGCCGCGACGGACTTCGACATCGCCGGCGTGGGCCAGAAGCTCCAGCTGACGCGGACGTACAACTCCCTTGAGGCACCCTGGGGGAAGGTGTCGCAGCGCTGGTGGCAGGCGTACGAGCGCTACCTCCAGTTCGGCGACGGGGAAGTCATCGTCTACGACTCCACCGGCGACGCCCTCCGCTTCAAGCAGACGTCCACCGGCGGCTACACCACGCCGACGGGCTACTCCAAGGACCTGAAGAAGAACGCGGACGGCACCTACACCCTGACCGACCGCAAGTCGGGTACGAAGGACACCTACGACGAGCACGGCACGCTGACCAAGGTCACGGACAGGAACGACGGCACGATCACCGTCGCCCAGCACGACGAGGGCGGCGAGCACAAGGGCTTCAAGCTGACCGAGACCCGCTCGGGCCGCTGGATCGACCTGGTCAAGACCTTCCCGAACCAGTGGCAGGCCAAGGACCACACCGGCCGCACGGCCGTGTTCGACCTGGACCCGGCGGGCAACCTGGCCAAGGTCACCGACACCGACGGCAAGGCCACGGCCTACGCGTACGACTCCTCACGCCGCCTGACCAAGGTGACCACCCCCGAGGGCACCGTCACGCTGTTCACCTACGACGCACACAACCGCATCAGGTCGATGCAGCGGGCCACCGAGGTGACGAGCACCGGCCACACCGGGCCGACCTGGCGCTACGACTACACGGCCGCCACCCCCTCCGACGCGGGCACCACCACGGTCACCGACCCCGACGGCGACGCCACCACGTACCTGCACAACGCGGACGGCGAGGTCACCAAGGTCACCGACTTCCTGGACCACTCCCGCCACGCCAAGTACACGGGCCACCTGCTGCAGAACGCCACCGACGCGATGGGCACGGGCGCGGACGGCACCGGCGGCAACACCACCACCTACGGCTGGGACGGCCGCAACAACGCCCTCTCCCAGAAGCTCCCGCTCGGCGCCACGGCGTCGGTGACGGCGTACCAGACCGTCGCCGGCACCGACCTGCCCAACGACTTCACCACGGCGGACGGCCGCAAGGACACCTTCAAGTACGACACCAACGGCAACACGATGTCGGTCACCACCTCCGGCACGGCCGGCGGCACCCGCGAGTACACCTACAACAAGGACACCCCGACCTGCGGCGGCTTCGAGGGCCAGCGCTGCACCGCCAAGGACGCGAACGGCAAGGTCACCTCCTTCGAGTACGACACCATGGGCAACCTCAAGAAGGTCACCCCGCCCGCCCCGCTCGGCGAGACGACCTACACCTACGACGCGCTCGGCCGGGTGGAGACCGTCACCGACGGACGCGGCATCAAGACCGTCTACGTCTACGACAACCGCGACCGCGTGACGAAGGTGTCCTCCACCAACGCCACGGTCACCTACTCCTACGACGGCGACGGCAACGTCAAGTCCCGTACGGACGCCTCCGGCACCACGGGCTGGACCTACGACAAGCTCAACCGCGAAAGCGTCCGCACCCTGCAGAACGGCGCCCAGACGGCGCTGGCCTACACCCCGGGCGGCGAGGTCGACCACTACACCGACCCCACCGGCAAGACCGACTACACCTGGGACAAGGCCGGCCGTCTGGACTACCTGACCGCCCCGGACGGCAAGAAGACCGACTTCGACTACGACGACAACGACAAGCGCACCAAGACCGTCTACCCCGGCGGCACGACGCAGTCGGTGACCATCGACGACAACGGCCGCCCCGAGGCCGTCAAGACCACCTCGGGCACGACCACCCTGATCGACCTGACCTACGACTACAAGAACACCGCGGGCAAGGACACCACCAAGATCCGCACCCGCACCGACAACCTCACCAAGTACAAGACCGCCTACGACTACGACTCCCAGGACCGCCTGCGCTACGCCCTGGAAGCCGACTCCGCCGGAGCCCGCAAGGCGTCGTGGCTGTACTGCTGGGACAAGGCCGGCAACCTCACCAGCCAGGACGGCAGCAAGAACGCCTGCCCCGGCGGCACCACCTACACCTACGACGACGCCAGCGAACTGACCGGCAAGAACGGCTCCACCACCGGCTGGTCCTACGACAAGCTCGGCAACGAGACGGCGGCCGCGAGCACCACCGCCCGCACGAACGAGACCTGGACGGACTACAGCCAGCTCTCCGCCATCACCACGGCCGGTAGGAGCTACGACCTGGTCCACGCGGGCACGGACAACTCCGAGCGCACGAAGCTGGGTTCGACCTGGTTCCACCACACCGCACTGGGCCTGGCCTCCACGACGACGAACGGCGTGGACACCGGATTCATCCGCGAACCGGCGGGCACCTTGAACTCCATGACGACTGGGGGGAAGTCCTACTACTACCTCACCGACGCCACGGGCAACGTCCTCGGCCTCACCGACGACACGGGCAAGCGCACGCACACCTACGCCTACGGCCCCACAGGCCTGCCTCGCGGCACCACCACAGAGGCAGCCCCCCAGCCCCACCGCTACGCGGGCACGTATCTAGACCCCACGGGCCTGTACAAGATGGGCCACCGCTACTACGACCCGTCCCTCGGCCGCTTCACCCAACCGGACCCGTCGGGGCAGGAGACGAACCCGTACCTCTACGCCGGTGGCGACTTCATCAACTTCACCGATCCGGCCGGGCTTGGATTCTTGGACGCTGTCAAAAGGGTCGGCAAGAAGTCCATGGCGACCGCCGTCGGTGGAGGCGTAACCGGCTGCATCGCGGCCTTGGCCACCGGTTGTGTCGCGGGCGCAACAGTCGGAGGTTTCGCCGGTGCTGTAGGCGGAGCTGTGCAAGGGACCTACGAGGAGCTGCAATGACGCGCAGCCGTGAGGAGTGAAGCAGTGCTGGACAGCAAGGCCCAGACCAGGCTGGTAGTCGGCCTCATTCTCCTGATCCTTACAGGACCCTTCGTACTGTCTCGGGTGGACTGGGGCGCGGCAGGGATGCTCTGGCTCGTCGTATGGGGAGGCCTTGTCGGGCTGCTTGCCTACCCCGTCGCGGCGCTGTGGCATCGCCGCGCCGCCAGCCGACGAGGGCCGACCAGCTGACACCAGCAAGAGTGAGCGGCGGCAGCAGGATCGGGCGGATGCTCCGGTACGCGTTGCCACGGCTGGTAGCGGCCGGTAACGGCTTTGCCCGTTCCGCTCCCCCCGGAATCTGAAAGAGGCCTGGTGGGTCGGGAGTTGATCCGGACCCACCAGGCGCCCGTTAACTCGAAGGGGCGTTGGGATACCAGACTCTTAAAGATCGGGCCGTTCATGGAGGGAACGGGTGCTGCCCTCGCGGAAGCGCCAGGTAGTTGCGAGGATGACGCTCGTAACGAGGGCTCAAGCGCCGGTAGCCGGGCAGCCAGGACACCGTCCGCTCGATGACCCAGCGGCGGCGGCCCAGTCGTTCGCTGGATTCGATGCCTGTGCGGGCGATCCGTACTCCTACGCGTGTGCCACGTACCCATTCCCGCGGCTGGTTCTTATTCATATCGTTTCTGGCAACGCTGGTCATCTCGCATGTCGCGGGATCTCTACGGTTTCCTATCCTTCCCCTTTTGGGGAGTGACCGGCAGTTCGTAGTTTTGCGGCGATCACAAGGAGTCGTAAGTGGAATACTCGCCAGAATTGGCAGCCGGCAGTAAATACTCACCTATCGAAAACGGGCAGGATGTGCTCATATTCCTCATCACCTTCGCCGTCATCATCATTGCGTTGTACGTTCTCGTGAAGGTTCGACGATCGGGGAAGGACTAGGCATGATCGGTAAGGTAGCCAACACCGTGGATACACGCCATTGACCAAGAAATCAATCCTCACCATTCTCGTTTGGACCGGGATCATACTGGGAGTCACCAGAATCGTCCTGACCATCATCGATTGACTTTGAGTTCGCCAAGAGCTGTCCCGCAATGCTCGGTCGGGTACACGCGAGGCGGAGGGGCTGCTGCCAGCGGAGGCGAAGGACGAGGGCGAGCGGACCCGATCTTCGCCGCTGTCAGCGGCATGGTGTCAGTCGCCGCTCTTGTTCAAGGCTTTCTGACTAACGGATCCGGGAAAGTAACACTCCTTACGCTGGGCGCTCTGGGGATCGTCGGCATCGGAATGCTCACGTATGCCATGCAGGGCCGAACGGGATGGAGACGGAATGGTTAGGATCCTTGTCACCGCCTTGATCATCGGAGGAGTTCTCGGTGTCATCACCGTACTGATCAAGAGCCGTCGTAAATCGTTAGAGGGGTACTTCTCACTGGCCGACGCTTACTTGTTCTGCGCTTCGGGAAAGTGGCCGGCCTTCCTGCCGGTGTCATCTGGGAAAGCCCTCGCGGGGCATGCACGGCAAGCTTCGCTCGAGGGAAGGTTCACATCACAGCTCCTGATGGCGGGTTTGCGAAGGGAAAATATGCTGGTGTCGCCGCTACGCATGGATGACGCCCGCGCCTTCGTTGGTCGCGTGAACGGTCAGATGTGAATCACAACAGTGAGACCGTCTGAACCACGTGGAGCGTGCCTCGTGCGGAACTGGTCCCCTGGTCGCCCCCTGAGATGGCTCATGGTGGGTTACGCAGCAGTGATGACCACCCTCCTTCTCCTGGCCTTCGCCTTGGGCGAGGAAAAAACGGCCATGCTCTGCCTGGTGGGGGCGGCTCCTGGCATAGCGGCCTGCGTCTACGTTGCTCGTGGGCGCCGGAGGAGTCGCTCCTGACCGCCGGATTCGTCGGCGAACCGGCGGGCACGTTGAACTCCGAGACGACTGGGGGAAAGGCCCGTTACTCCGCTATGCCGGAAGGGGACGTTGCACCATGAGCGACAGAATCAGGATGAGCATCTTCCTGTCCGTGGTCGCGGTCGTCACCGTGCTCGCCCTGCTGCAAGGCCTCGCGACGGAGGGAACACAGAGGGTCCTCCTCCTCACCCTGGCAGCTCTGGGCGTGGCGTCGCTCCTCATGTGGACGATCGGGGTCCGCCGCAAGGCCAGGAGAAACAGCTGATGCCCATCAGCCAGGCCAAGAAGCTGACGTTGTTCGTGGTGATCGGCGCCGCATTCGGACTGTTCTGCATCGTCCTGGGCGCCAGCGAACAGAACCCTGTACTCATGGGTGCCGGAGCACTTGTCCTTCTCGGCGGGCTGGCGTTGACCCTTATGGCCATGGCCCGCCGGAGAACGAGGAGGTGAGCGCACTGTCCCGCACTGCCGCATTCGCCGTTGCTGCCCTGTGCGCTGCCGCGTGCGTCCTGTGCCTGCTGACGCCAGGATCGGACAGCGGCCCTTTCCCCCTCGTTGCGGTCCTCTCCGGTTCGATGGCCGTCATCTGCCTGGTGCAGGGCCTCCGCACACGCCGGTGACGGGCGACTTGAGGGACGTGACGAAGGACGTCCAGGCCGGGGCCGTGATGGTGAGGACCGGGCCGTGGGGAGCCTTGGAGTCCCGGACGGGGACGACGGCGGTGTGGGCGTCGCACACCTCGACGCAGTTGCCGCCGGTCCCGTTGCTGTAGGTGCTCTTGCGCCAGTGGGCGGCGCCGGGGAAGGCCTCGGCTACCTCGACGCAGTTGCCGCCGTCGCCGTTGCTGTAGGTGCTCTTGCGCCAGACCGCTGCGCTCAAGTCACGTGCGCTGTTTACCATTTCGGTCATCCTCAGCCGCTTGCTCGATCAGGGCCAGGGACGCCTCAGGGGGCAGTGCGGCGGCCCTGAGCCGATCGTATGCCTTGCGGTATTGCTTCGCGAGGGCCGGATCGTCGATGGTGTCCCCGCTGTACTGAGCCTCCGTGTAGACCAGGGGCGGGGCATCCGGGAAGGTCATGACCATGGCCGAGCCCAGCATCAGCGGATGCGCCCCGCAGTTCCACGGAAGGATCTGGGGAACGATCCGGCGGCGCCGCGCGAGTTCCACAACGCGCTCCCATTGTTCGGCGCTCCGCTCCGGCGGCAGGATCGGCTGACGCAGCAGCGACTCGGGCAGGATGACCCAGTACTCCGGGGTCTTGTGGTCGTCCTCGAACAGCCGGGCCCGCGCCAGCCTGGCAGTCACCTTCTCCTCCACCTCCTCGTCCGGAGCCAGAGGGTGGGCAGAGCGAGTGACCGCCCGCGCATACGCCTCCGTCTGCAACAACCCCGGCACCAGCGTCGGGCACCACTCCTCGATGGTCTCAGCGTGCTGCTCCGCCTGCAGCACCCGCTCGAAGTAGCTCGCGTGTCCCCGCCGCTTCGCCCGTCGCACGTCCTCGCACCGCCGGCGGAAAAAGCCGTCCGTGCCGAGCACCCGGTCCACGTGCTCGGCGAGTTCCGCCGGCATCCGGCGCGTGCCCCGCTCGATCTCGCTGAGATGGCTCGGGCCGTAGAAGCTGCCCTCGACGAGTTGCTGGAGGGTCAGGCCCGCCTCCTCCCGCTTCCAGCGCAACTCACTGCCGTAGAAGGTCGGGACGCCCGTCGAACCGTCGATGTCCTTGCGCTGACCCATCGTTCACCGTCCTTGGTGTGCCGTTACCGCGCGCTACCCCACCCGGCACCGGGTCCGCGCGGATCAGGCGCGGGATGCCGAGGGGCTGTCACGGTACGGCGGTCGGCGGCAGAGTGTGAGGAGTTCGTCACTCAGCGCACTGGAAGGTGGGAACCCCCATGCACAGCCCTGCCGAAGCGGAAGCCGATGCCTGCGTCGAGGACCTGCGTGTCGCGCTCGCCGCGCACGGCATCACCCTGCCGTCCCTCGGAGTCGACCTTCCGTCCTTCGCCTCCCGCTGCCCCACCCGGCCGCTGATCGCGCTCGGCCACTGCAATGTCCTCACCGCCAAGGCCCTGGCCGCCGCCCTGCGCAAGGGTGCGGCGTGATGCGGCCGGTGGTGACGCTCGAACTGCTCGCGACCCCCGCCGAGGTGTCCGCCGTGCGGCGGGCCCTGCGACCGCTCGGCATCGACGTGCAGCTCTGCGCGAGCGAGCTGGTCACGAACGTCATCCGGCATGTCGGGGAGGGTGCGCCCGTGACGGTACGGGTGTGGGAGGAGGAGGGCGGACGCGTCCGGGTCGGGGTGACCGATCCCGATCCCCGGGCCCTGCCCGTCCTGGTCGCGGCGGCCGGGGCCGAGGCGGAATCCGGCCGCGGGCTGGCGCTGCTCGACGCGCTGGCCCTGCGGTGGGGCGTGGAGCAGGAGGCCGGCCGCAAGACGGTGTGGTGCGAGCTGCTCGTCCCCGTTCCGGAAACACCCGAGCGCCCCGGACGACGCAGGGCGTCGGCCGGGGCGCTCGGTCCTTCATCGGCACGTTCGTGAGCCCGCGGAGCGGGCCGCGCCGAAGCGGGCGGGAGTGGGCCTGTCGCCGCCGGGTTCCGTCGGGGCGGACGGAGGGCGGTGACGGGCCCGGTGACCCCGCACGCCGTTGTGCGGGCCCCGCCAGCCGGTCCCGCGGCCGGCCGTGACGATGTTGCTGGTCAGGGCACTGTCGGTTCCAGCCGGCCGCGGAGTTCAGGAGGTGGGGTTCAGCCCAGGCGCTCCACCAGGGCGCGGTACTCGTCCCACAGCTCCTTCGGCGTGTGGTCGCCGAAGGTGTTGAGGTGCTCGGGGACCAGGGCGGCCTCCTCGCGCCAGACCTCCTTGTCGACCGTGAGCAGGAACTCCAGGTCGGACTCGGCCAGGTCCAGGCCGTTCGTGTCGAGGGCCTCCTTGGTCGGCAGGACGCCGATGGGGGTCTCGACGCCCTCGGCCTTGCCCTCCAGGCGCTCCACGATCCACTTCAGGACGCGGGAGTTCTCGCCGAAGCCGGGCCAGACGAACTTGCCCTCGTCGTCCTTGCGGAACCAGTTGACGTAGTAGATCTTCGGCAGCTTGGACTGGTCCTTGTCCTTGGCCACGTCGATCCAGTGGGCCATGTAGTCGCCCATGTTGTAGCCGCAGAACGGCAGCATCGCGAAGGGGTCGCGGCGCAGCTCGCCGACCTTGCCCTCGGCGGCGGCGGTCTTCTCGGAGGCGACGTTGGCGCCGAGGAAGACGCCGTGGTTCCAGTCGAAGGACTCCGTCACCAGGGGGACGGCGGTGGCGCGGCGGCCGCCGAAGAGGATCGCCGAGATCGGCACGCCCTTGGGGTCCTCCCACTCCGGCGCGATGATCGGGCACTGCGAGGCCGGGACGGTGAAGCGGGCGTTGGGGTGGGCGGCGGGCGTGTCGGACTCGGGAGTCCAGGAGTTGCCCTTCCAGTCCGTGAGGTGGGCCGGGGGCTCCTCGGTCATGCCCTCCCACCAGACGTCGTTGTCGTCGGTGAGGGCGACGTTGGTGAAGACGGCGTTGCCCCACAGCGTCTTCATCGCGTTGGCGTTGGTGTGCTCGCCGGTGCCGGGGGCGACGCCGAAGAAGCCGGCCTCGGGGTTGATGGCGTACAGGCGGCCGTCCTCGCCGAAGCGCATCCAGGCGATGTCGTCGCCGATGGTCTCGACCGTCCAGCCGGGGATGGTCGGCTCCAGCATGGCGAGGTTGGTCTTGCCGCAGGCGCTCGGGAAGGCCGCGGCGACGTACTTGGCCTCGCCGCGCGGCGGGGTCAGCTTCAGCACGAGCATGTGCTCGGCGAGCCAGCCCTCGTCCCGGGCCATGACGGAGGCGATGCGCAGGGCGTAGCACTTCTTGCCGAGCAGGGCGTTGCCGCCGTAGCCGGAGCCGTAGGACCAGATCTCGCGGTCCTCGGGGAAGTGGGAGATGTACTTGGTCTGGTTGCAGGGCCAGGGGACGTCCTCCTGGCCGGGCTCCAGCGGGGCGCCCAGGGTGTGCACGGCCTTGACGAAGAAGCCGTCGGAGCCGAGCTCGTCGAGGACGGCCTGGCCCATGCGGGTCATGGTGCGCATGGAGACGGCGACGTAGGCGGAGTCGGTGATCTCGACGCCGAGCGCGGACAGCGGCGAGCCGAGCGGGCCCATGCAGAAGGGCACGACGTACATGGTCCGGCCGCGCATCGAGCCGCGGAACAGGCCGCCCTGGCCCCCGGAGCCCTGGAAGATCTCCCGCATCTCGGCGGGGGCCTTCCAGTGGTTGGTCGGGCCCGCGTCCTCCTCCTTCTCGGAGCAGATGAACGTCCGGTCCTCGACGCGCGCGACGTCGGTGGGGTCGGAGGCGGCGTAGTAGGAGTGGGGGCGCTTGATCGGGTCGAGTTTCCGGAAGGTGCCCTTCTGGACGAGCTCCTCGCACAGTCGCTCGTACTCGGCCTCGGACCCGTCACACCAGACCACGTTGTCCGGCTGCGTCAGTTCAGCGATCTCGTCGACCCACGAGATCAGCCCCTGATGACTGGTGGGGACGGTGGGAGCCGCGATGTCGCGCGCCACGATTGCTCCTAAATGAGGGATTTTTTGATGTGGAGGCCCCGTGGGGGCTGCGACCCGGATGCTTCACGGTGTGACTTGGGCGCTCATCCGGTGCCGACCGCACTCATTTGATCATCCGACGGAAGCGCCCATCTGTCCAGAGGGGCGCACAGGTGAGCAACGTGAGGATCGCCACGGTTTCTCGCGGGCGCTTTGCGTGCACGTTGCGTTCACCTGACCCTCCGTTTGCGTCACCATGGTTCGGCCTGAGTGAGAGGATGGCCACTCTTCGTCGCCCGAGCAGGGCGACTGATACGTCACTTACGGTTGCGTAGCTACCATCGAGTCATGACTGCGTTCGTCCCCGACGCGCCCTCGGACTCGCCGGCCGGCGGCGGCGGTCCGCAGGCGCTTTCCCTGCCGCACCCCGTGAAGCCCAAGCTCCGCGGGTGGCTGCACCTGGGCATGTTCCCGGCCGCCCTCGTCGCGGGTCTGGTGCTGACCGCCCTCGCGGACACGACCAGAGGACGCATCGCCTGTGGCGTCTTCGCGCTGACGGCCTGCCTGCTGTTCGGCGTGAGCGCGCTCTACCACCGGGGCGACTGGAGCCCCCGCATGGACGGCGTGCTGCGCCGCCTGGACCACGCCAACATCTTCCTGATCATCGCGGGCACCTACACGCCGCTGGCCATGCTGCTCCTGCCCGGCGCCAAGGGCGAGTGGCTGCTGTGGGGCATCTGGGCCGCCGCTGCGGCCGGCATCCTCTTCCGCGTCTTCTGGGTCGGCGCCCCGCGCTGGCTGTACACGCCGTGCTACATCGCGATGGGCTGGGCGGCCGTCTTCTACCTGCCGGACTTCATGCGGGCCGGCGGCGTGGCCGTCCTCGTCCTGATCGTCATCGGCGGCGTGCTCTACAGCGTGGGCGGTGTCATCTACGGACTCAAGCGGCCGAACCCCTCACCGCGCTGGTTCGGCTTCCACGAGGTGTTCCACTCCTTCACCCTGGCGGCCTTCATCGCGCACTACGTGGGCATCTCCCTGGTGGCGTACCAGCACGGATAGGGGCCGGCGAAGTGACAGCGGCTCGCGTCTGAGAGTTACTGTCACTTCATGGTCACTGTCACCACCCCCGCCGAACACCCCCGGCCGGGACTCCGGGAACGCAAGAAGATCAAGACCCGCCGGGCGATCCGCACCGCGACCTACGCCCTGATCGCGGAGCAGGGCTACGACGCCACCACGGTCGAGCGGATCGCCGAGCGCGCCGAGGTGTCGCCGTCGACGGTCTTCAGGTACTTCCCGACCAAGGAGGACATCGTCGTCACCGACGACTGGGGCCCGGTGGTGACGGAGGAACTGCGGTCGCGGCCGCCGGGCGAGTCGTGGTCCGACACCCTCCGGCACGTGGTGCACACGGCCCTCGACCTGAGCCTGGCCGAGGAGCCCGAGGTGACGCGGCTGCGGACCCGGCTCGGGGTGGAGATCCCGGCCGTGCGCGCCCGGATGATGGAGAGCATGGCCACGACCGGCCGGCTGCTGCGCGAGGCCCTCGCCGAGCGCTCCGGCCTCGACCCCGACGGCCTGGAGCTGCGGGTTTTCGCCATGTCCGTCATGGGCGGCCTGATGGAGGCCTCCCACTACTGGGCCGAGACCGGCCACCGCGACGACGTCCGGGTCCTCGTCGACCGCGCCCTGGACGTCCTGGAGCATGGTCTGCCCGCCGGGAAACCCTGAGGCAGGGACCGCTCACCGTGGCATCCTGACCGGGTGAACGGTCCCGAGATCCACGTCGAGTTCGCCCCCGAGCTGCACGTCTTCGTCCCCCGGGCCCGGCGGGACGGCGCCGTGCGGGCCGCCACCGACGGCGTCTCCAGCCTCGGCCACGTCATCGAGTCGCTGGGCGTGCCGCTGACCGAGGTGGGCGCGCTGGTCGTGGACGGCCGGGAGGTACCGGGCTCGCACGTCCCGGTGGCCGGGGAGGCGGTGACCGTACGGACCGTCGCCCGCCCGCAGCGGGTGCCCGGGGCCCCGCTCCGCTTCCTCCTCGACGTCCACCTCGGCACGCTGGCCCGCCGGCTGCGCCTGCTGGGCGTGGACACGGCCTACGAGTCGACCGACATCGGCGACCCGGCCCTCGCGGCGCGGTCGGCGGCCGAGCAGCGGGTCATGCTGAGCCGCGACCGGGGGCTGCTGCGGCGCCGGGAGCTGTGGGCGGGCGCGTTCGTCTACAGCACCCGCCCCGAGGAGCAGCTGCGGGACGTGCTGGACCGGTTCCGGCCCGAGCTGCGGCCCTGGACGCGCTGCACCGCCTGCAACGGGCCGCTGCGCGAGGCGACCAAGGACGAGGTGGCCGATCAGCTGAAGCACGGCACGCATGCCACGTACGACGTGTTCGCGCAGTGCGGGGCATGCGGGCGGGCGTACTGGAGGGGCGCGCATCACGAGCAGCTGGAGGCCATCGTGCGGGAGGCCGTCGCGCTGTGCTCCGAGCGCCGTTGAGGGTGTGCGCGGTGGGGAACCGCGGGACCGTCGTGGCCGGTCGCGTAGTTCCCCGCGCCCCTGAAGGGGCACCTTCCTAGCGCCTGGTCGCGTCTCCCTTGCCGCAGGCGATCCCGTCCCTGTTCCTGTCCAGGCCCAGGGGGTCGTCCTTGCCGTTGACCTTGAGGCGGCCGTAGTCGTTGGTCTTGAGCCACTCGCAGCGGGCCGCCGTCGTCATCTTCGCCTCCGCCGGGAAGCGCGTCGGCACGCAGACGTTGATCGAGCCGTAGTGGCGGTCGCAGCCGGAGATCGTCGGGCTGACCTTCTGCGCCGTGCGCTTCTTGCCGGGCCCGGCGACCTTGCCCGCGGGCGCGTCCGCGAAGTCGTGGACATGGGCCGAGGCGTCCGTCGCCCTCAGGGCCTGCGGGCCCTGGAGGTGCACCCACTTCGCCACGGACGGCACGCCGTTGGCGTCGACCGCGAAGAGCATGTACCAGCCGGGCGGCGCCAGGTTGGGGTTGCTCGTCACGTTCAGGTCGACGTTGTCGCCGTCGACCGACAGCGGCAGGTCCACGAACCGCTGGTTCGGGTCGGAGGAGTGCGTGACGGCGGCCGGGCGGATCAGCTCGGCCTTGGCGATGGGCCGGTCGACGGTGATCCGCTGGGTGTCGCCGTAGGTCCACTCGGTGTCGATCACGGAGGTGATCGTCGGACGCTCGCCCTTGAACAGGTAGGGCGGGCTGTAGACCGACACGTCGTGGTTCCAGGAGCCGTTGCCCGGGTTGTCGCCGGTGGTCATCACACGGCCGTCGGGCAGCAGGAACGCCGAGGAGTGGTAGCCGCGCGCCTCGGGGTCGACGGCCACCGGGTCGAAGGTCTCCGACTCCGGGTCGAAGATCGACGTCTCGTAGACCGGGTTGGCGCGGTTGTGCAGGGCGCCGCCCGTCTCCAGCACCTTGCCGTCGGGCAGGAGCACGGCGGAGACGTACATCTTGCCCTGGTTCCCGGTCTGCGGGACGGGCCCGTTGCCGAGGTCGACCGTGCCCTGCGGGATCGGCGGCCCGGCCACGTACGACGGGTTGGGCTGCTTGAGGTCGATGATGTCGGTCAGGCGGTTCGCCTCCGGATTGGAGTCGATGTTGCCGCCGCCGAGGGTGAGGACCTTCTGGTCCTGCGCCGGGGGCAGCAGCACGCTGGCCGACTGGTCGCGCTCGTCCTTGTTCCGCAGCCCGGGCACCTGGGTGATCGTGTTGGCGCCGTAGTCGTAGATCGCCGAGCCGGTGCCGGGAATGTTGTTGCCGAAGACGTGGCTGCCCGAGTAGAAGAGGCGACCGTCCTGCATGAGGATCATCGACGGGTACAGGCCCCAGTACGACCAGGTCTGGTTGACCTTCCACAGCGGCTGCCACTGCTGCTCGGCCTCGGAGAACAGCTCGGCGGCGACCGAGCCGGTGGAGTCCTCGCGCAGACCGCCGAAGGAGATGACGTCACCGTTGCCGAGGATCGTCGCCGACGGGTACCAGTGGCCGTCGTTCATGTCGTTGGTCTTGGTGTAGGTCTCGGTCTCCGGGTCGAAGATGTACGAGTCCTTGTAGCCCTGGTAGCCGACCCGGCCGTCCGCCGTCGGGTAGCCCTTGTTGCCGGACATGACCAGCACGCGGCCGTCCTGGAGCTGGACGTGCCCGGCGCAGAACATGTCCTTCGGCGTGGGGATGACCTTGTAGGAGCCGTTCGCCGGGTCGTAGACGGCGGAGGTGAAGGTGCCGGCCTCGAACATCGACTCGTCGTTGCCGGAGCCCGCGATCAGCAGCACCTTGCCGCCCGGCAGGACCACCGAGTGCATCGAGCGCACCGGGTTCTGCGTGGGCAGCACGTCCCACCTGCCGTTCGCGCACTGCTCCGCCGTGCCGGTGCACTCCGGCGGCAGGTCCGGGTCGGGGACCTGGTCCATCGTGTAGTCGTCGGTGGTGGCGGAGCCGGTGCCGTAGACCGAGACGCCCCAGGAGATGCGGTCGGTACCGGCGGGGACCTCGGGGGTGCGGACCGTCGCCTCGGTCCAACTGCTTGCCAGATCCAGGGTCTTGAGGTCGGTCCAGTACTGCCAGCCGGCCGTGGTGTCGTGCCGGAACAGGGTGATCGCCGCGTCGGGCGTGGTCGTCTTGTACCAGAGGCCGAGGTCGTACTGCTTGCCCGGCGTCACCACCGGCGCGCACGCGGCGGACTCGGTGATCAGCGCCTTGCGGTCGCCCTCGACGCGGCGGGTCAGCTCCACCTTCATCGCCTTGGCGCCGGAGTGCGCGTCGGCGGTGGTGGTGAAGGTGAAGTCGTTGTCGCCCCAGCCGGACTTCTCCCAGCAGTAGGGCATGTCGCCGGCTCCGGCGGTCTCGAAGCCGGGGTTCTTGATGAGGTTGGCGGCGGAGGCGGGCTGGGGCGCGGTCAGCAGCAAGCCCGAGGCGAGGCCCGCCACGGACAGCAGCGCGGTCGTTCTGCGACGAAGGTTCACACGGCTCTCCTTGCGGTGCGGCCACCGGGCGCGGACTCCTCACGGGCCCGGCGCGGCAGGTAGACCAGCGCTTCGGTCGCCACGAAGCGCAGGAGGAACGTCGTCACCAGCGCGAGCGCGGTGGCGGACAGCACGCCCTGGTGCAGCTGGTGCACGAACAGGGCGATCAGCGGGATGCGCAGCACCAGATCGGCGTTGGCGAGCAGCGCGAACCGCCCCGCCCGGTCCCACCAGCGCCGGTGCCGGCGCCGCTCGCGGAACAGCAGGTGCTCGATGAGCACGAAGTTCCAGGCGACGCCGAGCTGGTTGGCGAGGATCTCCGCCGGCACGTAGTGCATGCCGGTGGCGGTCAGCGCCCACAGGCCGAGCAGGTTCGGCAGGAAGCCGGTCAGCCCGATCAGGCCGAAGCCGACCATCCGCGCGACCGGCGAGGCGGCCCGCAGCCCGGCCAGGTGGCGCAGGAAGCGCAGGCCCTCCTGCGCGGTGGACTTGGACTCCCCCGCGAACCGGTCCTGGAAGACGAACGGCACCTCGGTGACCGTGCGCGGGCGGCTGCGGACGGCCAGTTCGAGGAGGATCTTGTAGCCGAGCGGCTGAAGGACCTCGGCGGTGACCGCGCTGCGGCGGATCGCGAAGAAACCGCTCATCGGGTCGCTGATGCCGTGCAGCCGGCGCGGGAAGAGCGCCTTGGTCAGCCAGGTCGCCCCGCGCGAGACGGCCACCCGGTAGCTGCCCGCGAGCCCGGCCCGGCTGCCGCCCTTGATGTACCGGGAGGCGACGACCAGCCCGGCGCCCGCGCGTTCGCCGGTGGCTACCAGGTCGGGCACGAGGGACGGCGGGTGCTGGCAGTCGCCGTCCATGACGACGATCCAGTCGGAGGTGGCCGCCTTCAGCCCTTCGACGACCGCGCCCCCGAGGCCGCCCACCGGCTCCTCGCGGTGCAGCACGGTCACCGGGAACGGGCAGTCCTGCGCCGCCTCCTCGATGACGCGGGGCGTGTCGTCGGTGGAGTCGTCCACGAAGACGACCTCGCAGGGCAGCCGGGCCGGCACGGCATCGGTGATCCGGCGCAGCAACTGCCGTACGTTCGCCGACTCGTTGAACGTCGGGACGACGATGGTGACGGCGCCCGGTTCGGGGATCTCGGCGGTGTCGACCACCTCGCCGGGGACGGTGTACTCCTGGCTCATCGCGCGCCTCCGGCGGTGGTCTGGATCTGGCGGATCTCGATGCGGTCCTCGCCGGTGCCGAAGGTGGCGACCGGTTCCGAGTGCTCCATGGCGGCCTTGACGTTGGGCAGGTCGGCCGCGTCCCGCCGCACGGTCGGCGAGGCGACGACGTAGTCCAGGTCCTTCCAGCCGCGCGGCATCGTCTTCGTCACCGCCGGGTCCAGGTCGGCCTTGTAGAACCAGATGACGCCGAGTCCGGGCCGGTAACCCTGGTGCACCAGATCGAGCCAGAGGGCGTCGTCGACCAGCACGCGGGTGCGCTCCGGGTTCTCGACCTCGGTGGCCAGCCACCTGGAGGCGGCCTCGTAGGGGGCGTTGGCGTCGGTGGTGACGGCCGTACGGGCGCCGTCGTACCAGTGCGGGACGACGTAGGCGCCGGCGGCCAGGGCGAGGACCCCGGCGAGCGCGTACCGGCCCACGCCGACGTACCGGTTCTCCGCCTCGGAGCGCCAGCGGCGCAGCACCGCGTGGGCGACGGAGGCGGTTCCTCCGGCGAGGACCAGCGCGAGGAACGGCAGGGCCTGGATGACGTACATCGCGGGCAGGTAGCCGTTCGGGCGCAGCGCCAGCGCGGCGAGGATCGCGACGGCCAGGGCCGGTCCGGCCAGGGCCCGGGCGGTGACCGACCAGCGCCAGGTGACCAGCAGCAGCAGGGCGCCCGCGAGGCCGCCGAGGGGCAGGATCTTGTCGTAGTAGAGCCACGACTGGAGCACGCCCCAGGAGCCGGAGCCCTGGTCCAGGATGAAGCCCGAACCGGGCCGGGTCATCTGGTACGTGACGCCGTCCCAGAGGGAGACGTGCCCGGCGCCCGGCAGCAGCTCGCCCTTGAGCAGGGCGAACAGCGGATAGGAGAAGCCGATCAGGGCGCAGGCCGTCACCGCTCCGGTGAGGGCGAACTTGCGGGTGTCCCGGTGGCTGTGGCGCCACATGGTGAGGAACAGGGCGGGCAGGACGACGAGCATCGTCTCCTTGGTGAGGACGGCCGTGGCGGCCGCTATCCCCGCGCCGAAGTGGTGCCAGAGGTGGCGGCTCGGGGAGGCGGCCAGCGTGAAGGCCAGCAGCGTCCACATCACCGCGAGGTTGTCGAGGAAGATCTCCCGCTGGAGGACGACCGACAGCGGCGACAGGCCGAAGCAGACCATGCCGAGGGCCGCGGCCCAGCGGGGCAGGGCGAGCCGCCGGCCCAGCACGTAGACCAGGACCGCGCTGATGCCGCTGATCACCAGCATCGCGGCGCGCATGGTGCCCACCGTCATCGACTCGGGGCTGATCAGCGCGGGGATCCAGGTCAGCACGGCGATCTGGATCCAGCCGAGCGGCGGGTGGTCGTACCAGTAGGTGTAGTGGGCCAGGCCGTTGCCCTGCTGGACCGACCAGGCCTGGGCGAGGTAGGTGCCCTCGTCGTCGCTGAGGGCCGGGTAGTCGGCGATGTTCCAGCCCTGCACGACGAGGATCGCCAGGAGCAGGACACCGCACAGGAGCAGGTCGGGACGCGAGGATTGCAGCCGGCGCGGCGGCTGCGGACGCCGGTGCGTGCCGGTGCCGGGCACGGGTGTGCGCTGCGCGGGGACCTTCGAAGTGGTCACCGCGGGAAGGGTGGAGGTCACGCGGGAACGTCCTCTCGGGTCACGTCCTGCCGGGACACGGCGCTCTCGTCGAGGTGCGCGCCGACGTGGGTCGTCAGCTCCCAGTCGTTGCGGCCGCGTTGCTCGCGCCAGACGGCGCGCACGGCCGCCCCGGCGAGCAGCACCTGGTAGAAGGGGCCGCCCACGATCAGCTTCAGGTAGTGCACGAACCGCACGCGCAGCCCGTACTGCTTGCCGAAGTCGTGCAGTCCGACGACCTCGAAGACGAAGGTGACCAGGGCGGTGACGGCCGGCAGGAAGGTGATGAAGGCGATGCCGACGGGCACGTCGAGGAACAGCGCGATCGCCACGTTGAGCGGGATGATCAGGCCGGTGAAGGCCTGCATGAACGGCGTCATCAGGGTGTAGCGGGCGAGCAGCCGCTGCCCGAGGGTGGGCAGTTGCTTCCAGTCCTTCTTCCGGTAGACCTGGAGGAAGCCCTGGTTCCAGCGGGTGCGCTGCTTCAGCAGGGACATCAGCGAGCCCGGGGTCTCCTCCCGGGTCACCATGTCGGAGTCGTAGGCGACGACGACCTTCTTGCCGACGCTGGACAGGCGCACGCCCAGGTCGCAGTCCTCGGCGAGGCAGTTCGGGTCCCAGCCACCGGCCTCCCTCAGGACGCCGGTGCGGACGAAGACCGTGTTGCCGCCAAGCGGAATGAAACCTTTCTGCGCGTGCAGGTGGAGCCGCGAGCGGAACCAGAAGAAGTACTCCAGGCAGTTGCGCAGGCTGTACCAGCTGGAGTGGAAGTTGATCAGCTGCACCCCGCCCTGGACGACGTCGGCGCCGGTGGTGCGGAAGGCGTGGTCGACGTGCGCGAGCAGCTCGGGGTGGACCTGGTCCTCCGCGTCGAACACGCCGACCACGTCACCGCGGCAGTGCGGCAGGGCCGTGTTCATGGCCTTCGGCTTGTTCTTCTTCGCGTGCGTGTCGACGACGACGCGGACCCGGGGATCACGTGCCGCGGCGTGCTCCGCCACGGCGGTGGTCTCCGGGTCGTCGTGCCCGACGATCACGATGATCTCGTAGTCGGTGTGGCTCGACTCCAGCAGGCGCTGGATCGTGTGGTCCAGCACCGCCTGTTCGTGCCGGGCGGGCAGCAGCAGCGAGAAGGAGACGTGCTCGTCCCCGTCCGGACTGCTGAACCGCGTCGAGGCGAGCACTTCCGGCGTACGCCAGGCGTGCATCTGCCACCACAGCGTGAACGCCGCCATCCAGAACAGCGCCAGTGAAACGGCAGCGATGAAGACAGACGTCAGCAAACAGATCCCCCCAGATCCTCAAGCCCCCGTGTCGTGACGGTGTGCCGGTGCGGCCCCTCCCGTCACGTCACTGTGCAGAGATTAAGGGGGAACTGTGAAGCCTGGGGGCTGTTCAGATAAAGAGCTTGTTTCCGTTGATTCCCGACTTCAGTCCCTCAGCACCGCACGCAACCGCTCGACATCCGTGGTCGGCGCGTCACATGTGAAGTTACGGCAGACGTAGGCCGCCGGTTCACCGCCGACCAGCGGACGGCCGCCGAGCAGCGGGAACTCGTCGCTGTCCGGGGCGCCGACGGCGACGACGGCACCCGGCGCGGTGCCCAGCAGGGCCGTGCGGTGCAGGGTCCGGGTGCCCTCGTGGTCGAGCGAGGGCCCGACGATCGCGACCTCACGCGGGCCGTCCAGCACGGCCTCCGCGACGGCCAGCCCCCAGCCGATGAAGCGGGGCACACGCGGCCCGAGCGCCTTGACGACACCCAGGGCCTTTTCGGCGGCGGTGCGGTGCGGCTCGGAGCCGGTGTGCGCGGCGTAGCCCAGCAGGGCGCCGGCCGCCGCGGTCCAGCCGGACGGGGCGGCGTTGTCGGTCGGGTCCTGCGGGCGGCGGATCAGCCGCTCGGCGTCGGCCGCGGTGTCGAACATCGCGCCCGACTCGGCATCGGTGAAGCGGGCCAGGACGTGGTCGAGCAGCAATCCGGCGAACTCCAGCCAGACGCCCTCGCCGGTGACCGACGCGAGCGCGAGGAAGCCCTCGGCCACGTCGGCGTAGTCCTCCAGGACACCGGCGTTGGCGCCCGCGTGGCCGTCCTTGCTGGTGCGGGTCAGACGGGCCTGCTCGTCCAGGTGCAGCCGGACGAGGAGATCGGCGGCGGCCCGGGCCGCCTCCACGAGGTCGGGCCGGTCGAAGTAGGCACCCGTCTCGGCCAGCGCAGCGATCGCCAGGCCGTTCCAGGCGGCGACGACCTTGTCGTCCCGGCCGGGCGCGGGCCGCTGCGACCGGGCCGTAAGCAGGCGCTCCCGGACCGCGGTGATCTTCGCCGCGTCGAACAGACCGTCCTGGACGGGCAGTTGGAGGACGGACTGGCCGTGCTCGAAGGTGCCCTCCGCGGTGACGCCGAAGTACTGCGCGGCCAGTTCGGCGTCCTGCTCCCCGAGCACCTCCCGCAGTTGCGCGGGCGTCCACACGTAGTAGGCGCCCTCGACGTGCTTCCCGGTGCCGTCGTCGCTGTCGGCGTCCAGCGCGGAGGCGAACCCGCCCTCGGCGGTGCGCAGTTCACGCACCATGAAGTCGGCGGTCTCCAGAGCCACCCGGCGGGCGAGTTCCGAGCCGGTGGCGCGCCACAGGTGGGCGTAGACCCGGCACAGCAGGGCGTTGTCGTACAGCATCTTCTCGAAGTGCGGCACGACCCAGTCGCGGTCGACGGAGTAGCGGGCGAAGCCGCCGCCGAGCTGGTCGTAGATGCCGCCGCGGGCCATGCGCTCGCAGGTGTCGGCCGCCATCTGCAGGGCGCCCTCGGCGCCGGTGCGGGCGTGGTGGCGCAGCAGGAACTCCAGCACCATCGACGGCGGGAACTTCGGTGCCCCGCCGAACCCGCCGCGCTGCGGGTCGTACTCGCGGGTGAGGGCGAGCAGGGCCTGCGCGATCTCCTGCTCGCCGGGGGTCCGCGCGTCGCCGTAGGAGATCTCCCGGCCCGCCAGGTCGCGGACGATCTTCCCGGCGACCTCGGTGACCTCGTCCCGCCGCTCCTCCCAGGCCTGCCGCACCCCCTGGAGCACCTGACGGAAGGAGGGCATGCCCTGACGGGGGGCCGGCGGGAAGTACGTGCCGAAGTAGAACGGCTCGGCGTCCGGTGTGAGGAACACGGTCATGGGCCAGCCGCCGTGCCCGGTCGCCGCCTGCACCGCCTCCATGTACACGGCGTCGACGTCCGGCCGTTCCTCGCGGTCGACCTTCACGCTGACGTAGTGCGCGTTGAGGTACTCGGCGGTCTCCTGGTCCTCGAAGGACTCGTGTGCCATCACGTGGCACCAGTGACAGCTGCTGTAGCCGATGCTGAGCAGCACGGGCACGTTCCGCTTGCGGGCCTCCTCGAAGGCCCCGGCCGACCAGGGCCACCAGTCGACGGGGTTGTCGGCGTGCTGAAGGAGGTAGGGGGACGTCTCGTGCGCCAGTCGGTTCGGCATGGTTCCCATCCTGCCGCAGTACCCCTCCTCGCACGCGTCAGGCGTCCCACGGGCGCCGCGCCCGCCGTCACGGCCGCCGGGCGCACCCCACGCCGGCCTCGTCTCTTCACACGATCGGGCCGGGCACGCCCCCTCGCCCCGGTGCGCCGTCCACAGCACACTTGACCAAGGAAACGACCGAGACGGCGGTCGGGGAACGGCCGGGCACGGCCCGGGACCGCCGTCGCCGCCGGAGGGGGACGTGACATGCGGGACGGTCATCGGGCGGAGGCCGAACGGCTGTTGGTGCGCGCCGTGGAGGAGGAGGTGCGCCGCTCGGGCGGGCGCAGCGACGGGAAGGCGCTGCTCGCGCGGGCGCGCGGGGCGCTGGACGCGATGGCGCAGAGCGCGGCCGAGGAGTACGAGGCCTACACGCGCGCCCTGGACGAGGCGGCGGCCGGGCAGCTGACCTTCGGGCAGCGCTACGCCCGCGAGGGCGCCGGGACGCCGCTGCTGGTGGCGGGGGTCGCCGCGGTCGCGGCCGTCGTCGCCGACCTGGCCCTGGGCACCGGCACCGGCACGGCCCTGGGCGCGGGTGTGACGGTGGGGGTGGCGGGCGCCGCCGCGACGGTCGTGAAGGTGGTCGGCTCACACCTGCCGGCCGCACACCGTCGCGCCGGGGCCGCGAGCCAGCCGGGCGGCCCAGAACAGCTGCGGCTGCAGTGGCTGACGGCACTGGAGGTGCGGGGCATCCGCCCGTTCCTGGACCAGCAGCGCGTTCTGGCCGCCTCCGCGGGCCCGAAGAAGACCGGGCCGCGGCTGCGGGGGGCCGACAAGAGCGCGGCGGCGCGCGGCCGCAGCGTGCTGGAGCAGTCCTTCGCGCAGCTCCCGGAACCGGCCCGGCCGTTCGCGGGGCGACGCGGCGAGCTGGCGCGGATCCGGCAGTGGGTCCGGGCCGCCCGCGCGAGCACGGAGACCCAGCCCACCGTGGTCGTCCTGCACGGCGCCCCCGGCAGCGGTCGTACGGCCCTCGCGGTGCACGCCGCGCACGATCTGCGGGACCACTTCCGCGGCGCCTGCGTCGTCGACCTGCGCGCCGACAGCCCGGGCGAGTCCCCGCTGTCCGCCCGCGACGCCCTGCTGCACCTGCTCAACCGGCTCGGCGCGCCCCGCGAGCAACTGCTGTTCCGCGAGCGCTCCTCTCCCGACCAGCAGGTCAAGCGGCTGAGCGAGCTGTACCACCAGCATCTGACCGGCCTGCCGGTCACGGTCGTCCTGGACGACGCCTCGGACGCCGAGCAGATCCGCGCGCTGATACCGGAGCGGTCCGACAGCCTGGTCCTGGTGACCGCCCGGGGCCCGCTGGAGCTCGGCGGTCTGCCCGCGCGGGTGCACCAGCTGGCGGTGGAGCCGCTGGACGCGGCCGGGGCGGAGGAACTGCTGGGCGCCACGGCGCAGGACCGCACCGGGCCGTACGACGCCGAGTCCGCCGACCGGGTCCGCGAGCTGTGCGGCGGTCTGCCGCTCGCGCTGCGCATCGCCGGCTCCTGCCTCGGAACGCGCTCCCCGCGTGCCCTGGCCACGGACCTGAGCGCCTACGGCCCCGTCCAGCCGGTGGAGCGCGCCCTGTGGCTGCGCTACACCGACCAGCCCGGCACCGTACGGCGGCTGCTGCGCCGGCTGGCCCTGGCCGGCCGGGCCTCGCTCGGCGCCGCAGCGGCCGCCGCGCTGCTGGCCACGGACGAGGCGGAGGCCAAGCGCCATCTGCAGACCCTGACCCGCGCCGGCCTCATCGACCACGTCCGCGGCGACCGCTACCGCCTGCACGACCTGGTCCGCTCCTTCGCCCAGGCCCGCCTCCTCGACGAGGAGGACCCGGCCGAGCGCACGGCGGCGCAGGAGCGGCTGATCGTGAACTACGCCGAGCTGGCCGACTCGGTGCTGCGCATGGTCGACGGCAACATGTCGACCCGCACCAACCGCTTCAGCCCCTACGGCTTCACCTCCCTCGACGAGGCGCTGCGCTGGCTGGACGACGAGTCGAGCTTCATCACCGCGGCCCTGCGGCACGCCGAGGGCGTGAACCAGGCGGCGGTGCTGAACCTGCTGGGCGCCCTGTGCGACTACTGCCTGCTGCGCGGCGACCTCTACCGCCTGGGCGAGATCAGCGAACTCGCCCAGGCCGTGGACGAGAGCCTGCTGGTCCGCTCGGTGCAGTGGCGCACCGGCATCGCGGCCCGGCAGCTGGGCGAGCTGGACAAGGCCCGCACGACCCTCGCCTCGGTCGTCGACCTCTACCGGGAGGCCCATCACGACGCCGGGGCCGCCCGCGCCCTGTGCTCCCTCGGCATCACCCTGCACCACCAGGGCAACCTGACGGAGGCCTCGGCGAAGCTCCGCGAGGCCCTGCAGATGCAGTCCACCCCCGAGCTGGCGACGGACCGGGCGTGGACGATGCACGCCCTCGCGGCGGTGGAGCGGGACCGGGCCCGGCTGGGTGAGGCGCTGGAGCTGCTGACCGAGTCCCTGGTCCTGCACCGCGCGGGCGAGTCCGTGCACGGCCAGGCCTGGGCGCACTTCCAGCTCGGCCAGCTCGCGCTGCGCATGGGCGACGTGCCGCGCGCCGAGTCCGAGCTGCGCGCGGCCCTCGACCTGTACGGCCGCACCCGCGACGCCCGCGGCGAGGCCTGGGCGCTGACCCAGCTGGCCCGGGCCCTGCTGGTGGCCGGGGACGCCTCCCCGGCCGTGGAGGAGCTGCGCGGCGCGGCCGCCCGGCACCGTGACAACGAGGACGCGCGCGGCGAGGCCTGGACCCTCTACTACCTGGGGCAGGCCCTGGAGGAGACGGGCGACCTGGACCAGGCGGTGCGCGAACTGGAACGGGCCCGCACGATGTTCTCCCGCATACGGGACGTCTACGGTCTGGCCTGCGCCCGCCACCACTCGGCCCGCGTCACCCGCGACCAGCGCGCGGCCCGGACGGGCTCCCTGCGCAACTCCGGCTTCGCCCGCCAGCTCCTGGTCGACGCCCGCGCCGACTTCCAGCGCATCGGTGTCGCCCACGGCGAGGCGTGGACCTGTCTGGAGCTGGCGGTTGTGGACGCGGGCAACGGCCGCACCCAGCAGGCGCTGGCCCTGTGCGACGAGGCCGTCGGTCTGTTCACGTCCTACGGTGACCGCCGGGGCGAGGACTGGGCCCGCTTCCTGCGCTGCACCCTCCTGCCCTACGCGGCCCCCGGCGGCGTGGAGATCGGCACGGCGGTGGCCCAGGAGGAACTGGCCGAGCTGTCCCGCGCCGCCCACCCCCTGCGCGACGAGAAACTCGACGACTACGCCGGCGCGTGGGCGCTGCTGCTGGAGCGGGGCGTGAGCCTGGAGGCGGGCTGGCAGGCCTGGGGACTGGGGATGACACCCGGCCGGCACGCGCGGGAGGTGATGGGGGTGGCGGTGGAGACCAGGGCGTAGGCCCGGGTCCGGGGACGCGAGGACACCCGTCGGCGGTGTGACGACCACCGACGGGTGGGTGCCGCCCCTCGGGGCGGAGGCGTCAGTCCTGCTTCTTCGCCTGACCGGAGGGGGCGGAGGAGGCCTCGGCGTCCTCGGTCCCGGTTCGCTCGGCCGTTTCCGGCTGCTCGGCCCTCGGGTCCGGGACCTGGGTGAAGTCGACCCTGTTCATGTGCTTGTTCATCGACTTCATCAGGGCCCACACCGCCGCCGCCATCACCGCGAAGACGATGAAGCCGAGGACGCCGGGGGTGACCTTGTCCTCGTCGACCTCCTTGGCGAAGGAGACGAGGTGCGTCATTGCCAGGCTTGCGCTTGCGCTCATGTCAGGCATTGTCGCGGATGCCCGCAAAGAGGTCGTCCTCGGGGAGGGAGGTATCGACGAGGGACTTCGCCAGCTCGTACTCCTCCGTCGGCCAGACCTCCTTCTGGATCTCCATCGGGACCTTGAACCAGCCGCCGTCGGGGTCGATCTGCGTGGCGTGCGCGATCAGCGCCTTGTCGCGGATCTCGAAGAAGTCGGCGCACGGGATGTGCGTGGTCAGCGTGCGCTGCTTCATCCCGAACTCCTCCCAGCGCTTGAGCCAGTCCCCGTAGGGCGACTCCAGGCCGCGGTCGAGCATCGCCTGGTGCAGGGCCTCGGTGCGCGGGCGGTTGAAGCCCTGGTTGTAGTAGAGCTTCCGGGGCTGGTAGGCGGGGCCGTACTCGGCCTCCGGGTACTTCTCGGTGTCCGCCGCCCCCTCGAACGCCACCATCGAGATCTTGTGGGTCATGATGTGGTCGGGGTGCGGGTAGCCGCCGTTCTCGTCGTAGGTGGTGATCACCTGCGGGCGGAAGCTGCGGATCTTGCGCACCAGCTCACCGGCCGCGTGATCGACGTCCTCCAGGGCGAAGCAGCCCTCCGGCAGCGGCGGCAGCGGGTCGCCCTCGGGCAGTCCCGAGTCGACGAAGCCGAGCCACTCCTGCTTGATGCCGAGGATCTCCCGGGCCTCGTCCATCTCCTTCTTGCGTACCTCGTGGATGTGCTCCTCGATGTACGCGTCGCCCTGCAGCTTGGGATTGAGGATGGAGCCGCGCTCCCCGCCCGTGCAGGTCACGACCAGCACGTCCACCCCCTCGGACACGTACTTCGCCATGGTCGCCGCGCCCTTGCTCGACTCGTCGTCGGGGTGGGCGTGAACGGCCATCAGTCGCAACTGGTCAGTCAAGACTCAATCCTCAGTAAGTCGGCGCCCTGTGTGCGTCGGCGCAATCGGCGGCTTCTATAGTGACCGAATCGGGGGGCGAATAATTCCGGGACCGGGTCCCGGGGCCCCTTTCGGGACGTTCGTCCCGGCCCTGTCTGGAGGACGATCATGACGACGGTGAGCACGCGACCGCCCGAGGGCCGCTACGGCCGCTCCTCGGACGAGCGCGCCGACCGCAGGCTCAAGGTCGTCGGTGCCGTCCTCGCGGTGGCGCTGCTGGGACTGGTCGGCTGGTTCGGCTACCACTACGTCGCGCAGAGCAAGATCAGCGCCGAGGTGATCAGCTTCGAGCCGGGCAAGGAGTCCGTGCGGGTGCATCTGGAGGTCCGCAAGGATGCCGGTGCCGACGGCTACTGCACCGTGCGCTCGCAGGCCGAGGACGGGGCCGAGGTGGGCCGGGCGGACTTCCGCTTCGACGGGGACGACACGCGCGTCGACCAGGTCGTCACGCTCCGTACGACCTCTCCGGGGACGACGGCCGAGCTGCTGGGCTGCCACGCCGACTGAGGGCCACCGCGCGTCACCTGTATTGCGTAGCGCCTGAGCTGCGTCGACGTGAATCTGGTGGCTTATGTCCTCCCCCTCGGGCGCCTGAATTGTTAGGCTCGTGGTTTCGCCCATCCGTGAAGGAACATTCTTCTGGGTAGGGCGATGCTTTGTATTCCCAGTACCTACGAGGAGCACCTGTGACCCAGACCAGCGAGAACGTCACCTGGCTGACCCAGGAGGCGTACAACAAGCTCAAGGCTGAGCTTGAGTACCTTACTGGTCCCGCGCGGGCGGAGATCTCCGCGAAGATCGCCGCCGCGCGCGAGGAGGGCGACCTGCGTGAGAACGGCGGGTACCACGCGGCCAAGGAGGAGCAGGGCAAGCAGGAACTGCGTGTGCGCCAGCTCACCCAGCTCCTCGAGAACGCCAAGGTCGGTGAGGCGCCCGCGGCCGACGGCGCCGTGGCGCCGGGCATGGTCGTCACGATCGCGTTCGACGGTGACGAGGACGACACGCTGACGTTCCTGCTCGCCTCGCGCGAGTACGCGAGCTCCGACATCGAGACGTACTCGCCGCAGTCCCCGCTGGGCACCGGCGTGATCGGCCACAAGGTCGGCGAGGACGCGCAGTACGAGCTGCCGAACGGCAAGAAGGCCTCGGTGAAGATCCTCAAGGCCGAGCCGTACGAGGGCTGAGCCGCCCCCATCCGGACCACCTGGACATGCCCCCGGTACCGCTGCGGCGCCGGGGGCTTCGTCATGCCGTCGCCGAGCACGCCCGCTCGGGACGCCGGTGCCGTCAGCCGGTCGCCCGGCGGTACTTGCGCACCGCGAGCGTCCGGAAGACCGCGATGATCAGGACCGACCAGATCAGCGAGGCCCACACGGGGTGCTGCATCGGCCAGGCGTCGGGTGTCTCGAACCCCGGCGGGAGGTTGCCGAACAGCTCGCGGCACGCCTGCACGACCGCGCTGAACGGGTTCCACTCCGCGATGTGCCGCAGGAAGGACGGCATCAGGTTCGCGTCCACGAACGCGTTCGAGATGAAGGTCAGCGGAAAGAGCCAGATCAGGCCGCCCGAGGTCGCCGCTTCGGGTGTGCGCACGGACAGGCCGATGAGCGCGCCGATCCAGGAGAACGCGTACCCGAAGAGCAGGAGCAGGCCGAATCCGGCGAGCACCTTGCCGAAGTTCTCGTGCGTACGCCAGCCGACGATCACCGCCACGATGGCCAGGACCACGAGGGTGAGCGCCGTCTGCACCAGGTCGGCGATGGTCCGGCCGGTCAGCACCGCGCCACGCGCCATCGGCAGCGAGCGGAACCGGTCGATGAGGCCCTTGTGCATGTCGTCGGCGATGCCCGCACCCGCGCCCGCGGTGGCGAACGTGACGGTCTGGGCGAAGATGCCGGCCATCAGGAACTCGCGATAGGCCTGCGTCGAGTTGGACGAGCCGACCTGGATCGAGCCGCCGAACACGTAAGTGAACAGCACCACGAACATGATCGGCTGGAACAGCCCGAAGATGATCATCTCGGGGATCCGGCCCATGCGGATCAAGTTCCTGCGGGCGATGACCGCGGAATCGCTGATGGCGCTCACTGGGCGGCCTCCTTGTCGCTGTCGCTCTCGTCGTCCTTGGCCTCGGCGACGTGTCCCGTCAGGGACAGGAAGACGTCGTCGAGGGTCGGCCGGCGCAGGCCGATGTCGTCGATCTCGATGCCGCGGGTGTCCAGCTCGCGGATGACCTCGGCCAGGAGCTTGGCGCCGCCGGTCACGGGTGCGGTGAGCTTGCGCATGTGGTCCTCGGCCTTGACCTCCCCCTTGGCGAAGCCGGTGAGGATCTCGGCGGCGGTCGGGATGTGGTCGCGCTCGTGGACGACGACCTCGACGCGCTCGCCGCCGGTGCGGGCCTTGAGCTGGTCGGAGGTGCCCTGGGCGATGACCCTGCCGTGGTCGACCACCGCGATGTCGTGCGCCAGGTGGTCGGCCTCCTCCAGGTACTGCGTGGTCAGCAGCAGCGTCGTGCCGCCGGAGACGAGCTGCTTGATGACCTCCCACAGCTGCTGGCGGTTGCGCGGGTCGAGGCCGGTCGTCGGCTCGTCCATGAACATCACGGGCGGCGAGACGACGAGGGCCGCGGCGAGGTCGAGACGGCGGCGCATGCCGCCCGAGTAGGTCTTGGTGGGGCGGTCGGCGGCGTCCGTGAGGTGGAACTGCTCCAGCAGCTCGGCCGCGCGCTCCTTCGCCGCCCTGGCCTTCATCTGGTAGAGCCGGCCGACCATCTGGAGGTTCTCCCGGCCGGTCAGGTATTCGTCGACCGCCGCGAACTGGCCGGACAGGCCGATGGAGCGGCGGACCGCGTCGGGCTGCTTCAGCACGTCGATGCCCGCGACGACGGCCCGTCCGCTGTCGGGCCGCAGCAGGGTGGTCAGGCAGCGGACGGTGGTCGTCTTGCCCGCGCCGTTCGGCCCGAGCAGGCCGAGGACCGTGCCCTCGGGCACGTCGAGGTCGACGCCGTCCAAGGCCCTGACGTCACCGAAGGTCTTGACCAGACCCTCGGCGTAGATGGCGCCTGGCATAAAGAATCTCCACGTCTTCGGGGATGGCCGGACAGATGCCCGGTGAGGCTTCTCACGGACACACCATAACGCGATGTATCGCGTCTCTCAACGAGTTTCCCGCCTGCGGCACGAGACACGGAGACGATCTCGACCGGGCCGCCGGGGAGCCGGGGCTCCCCGGTCAGTCGATGACCGTGTAGCCCGCCTCGCGCAGCGCCTGACCCACCTCGACGCAGTGCACCGGGCCCTTCGTCTCCAGGTGGAGCTCTACCTCCGCCTCCGTGAGCCCGAGCCGCGGGTCGGTTCGCACGTGGCTCACGTCGAGGACGTTAGCGTCGACCACCGACAACACGCCCAGAAGTGTGGCGAGAGCACCGGGCCGGTCCGTCAGCCGCAGCCGGACGGCCAGGTAGCGGCCCTGCGCGGCCATGCCGTGCCGCAGCACGCGCTGCATCAGCACCGGGTCGACGTTGCCGCCGGACAGCACCGCGACGACCGGGCCCTCGAAGGCGCCGGGCTCGCTCAGCAGCGCGGCGACCGGGCTCGCCCCGGCCGGCTCCACGACCAGCTTGGCCCGCTCCAGGCACAGCAGCAGCGCGGCGGACAGCTCGTCCTCGCTGACCGTGCGCACCTCGTCGACCAGTTCGCCGATGATCCCGAACGGCACGTCACCCGGCCGTCCGACCTTGATGCCGTCGGCCATCGTCGCCGGGTTCTTCACCGTGACCGGCCGCCCCGCCGCCAGCGAGGGCGGATAGGCCGCGGCGCCGGCCGCCTGGACGCCGACGATCCGCACGTCCGGCCGCAGGGCCTTCACCGCCACCGCGATCCCGGCGGCGAGACCGCCGCCGCCGATGCCGACCAGGATCGTGCGCGCCTCGGGGCACTGCTCCAGGATCTCCAGGCCCACCGTGCCCTGGCCGGCGATGATGTCGGGGTGGTCGAAGGGGTGGATGAACACCGCGCCCGTCTCGTGCGCGTACTCCTGCGCCGCGGCCAGCGTCTCGTCGACCACCTGGCCGTGCAGCCGCACCTCGGCGCCGTACTCGCCGGTGGCGCTGACCTTGGGCAGCGGGGCGCCCTTCGGCATGAACACCGTGGAGCGCACGCCGAGCAGGGACGAGGCGAGGGCGACGCCCTGCGCGTGGTTGCCGGCGCTCGCGGCGACGACACCGGCGGCGCGCTCCTCGGGCAGCAGACCGGCGATCCGCACGTACGCGCCGCGCAGCTTGAACGAGCCCGTCCGCTGGAGGTTCTCGCACTTGAGGTGGACCGGTGAGCCCACCGTGCGGGACAGGTGCCTGCTGGTCTCCATCGCGGTCACCCGCGCCACACCCGCGAGCATCTTCTGGGCGCCGCGCACGTCGTCGAGGGTGACGGGCCGAAAGGAGTCAGCCGTGCTGTAGCTCATGACTCCAGCATCGCAGTTCACGGGCGGGAACGGCCGTTGTGACCAACCTCCGAGACCCGCTTTGCGCAGCGCCGGTACGACCCGCCTTCCGGCCGCGTACCCTGTCCCCCAATCTGCCAGCCCTCCACGAAGTGAGCCCCCGGCCATGCCCACAACACCTGAAATGTCGATGGACATGACGACCGTCGGTGACACCGGTCTCCTCGACACGCTGCAGCACGAGGTGGCGTTGTTCGCCCGTCGTGCGGAACAGACCCGGCTCGGCGGGGTGGGGCAGGTGCGCAACTCGATGGACCGTGCCGCGTACCTGCTGCTCAACCGGCTCGACAAGGAAGGGCCGATGGGCGTCAAGGCGCTCGCGGCGAGCATGGGGATCGACTCGTCGACGGTCACCCGGCAGGTGGCCCCGCTCGTCGACACCGGCCTGGTCAAGCGCACCTCCCACCCCGAGGACGGGCGTGCGGTGGTGCTCCAGCTGTCCCCGCGCGGGCAGTCCCGGCTGGAGGAAGTGCGCTCGTCCCGGCGGCAGTTGATGGCCGAGCTGACCCAGGACTGGAAGCCGGAGGAGCGCGAGGCGTTCTGCTCCCTGCTGACGCGCTTCAACACCGCGCTGTCGTCACGGATGTCGGCGCAAGGGGTGCCGGGTCCGGAGGCCCAGTCCGACTCCTGATCACCCGGCACGTCCGGCCGAGGGGGGCTCCCGCGTACCTCACGCGGAGCCGAGCACCCGTACACGCCGCGCACGGGGGCGGACGCCGACACCGCCGCCCGACCGGCACCTCACCCTCACCCGGCCCTTCGGTACCCGGCCCGTGGCCCGGCACGTGTTCGTGCCGGGCCACGGGCGCGTGCGGACCAGGGGCGGGCGGGGTGTGTGCAGAGCACGGCGTGTGCGGGGGCAGGGGCCGGGCACGGGCCCGGGTCGGGCACGTGGGTGTGGCGGGTGCGTGGGTGTG
>NZ_JBEOTZ010000012.1:0-115299 GCF_040303825.1 Streptomyces sp. NPDC094143 | reverse complement strand
GCGGGTGCGTGCCGGACGGGCAGGGCGTGCCGGACGGTCAGGGCGTGTCCCGGGGTGCCGGCACGGGCCCGGGTCGGGCACGTGGGTGTGGCGGGTGCGTGGGTGTGGCGGGTGCGTGCCGGACGGGCAGGGCGTGCCGGACGGTCAGGGCGTGTCCCGGGGTGCCGGCACGTGCCCGGGTCGGGCACGTGGGTGTGGCGGGCACACGCGCGCGGTGGGCACGTGCGTGTGGCGGCCACCGGCAGGGGCGGGGCATGGCCCGGGTCGGGCGCGCGCGTGGTCGGTGCGCACCCCCCGGCTTCCCGCCGGTGCCCGCACTGGCGGGAAGCCGGGGAGTGCGCGGCTCTTGACCGCGGGGGTGCCTCTGGCCTGATATGAGACCGGGTCCCCGCCGTGCGCGGCCGGGGACGGGTCGTGAGGGTCGGTCGCCGTCGGGCGGGAGGCGAGGTGCGAGAGCGGCACGCGTACCGGGCAGCCCGTCGCGCCCGGGAGTTCGAGGCGTTCGTCGCGGGCGCGGCCGGGCGGCTGCTGCACGCCGCCACCCTGCTCACCGCGGAGGCCCCGGACGACAACCCGCGCGCGCGGCGCCTGCTGACCCTGTCGCTGGCCCACACCTTCGCGCGCTGGGACGGGCTGCGCGGCGAGGATCCCTACGACCGCACCCGCCAGTACCTGGCCACCCGGTTCGCGCGCGGCGCCTGGCACCAGCACGGCGGACTCGTCCGTTCCCGCCCGCACCCCGCGAGCCCCCTGGCCGTCCTCACCCCGCAGGAGCGGCTGATCGTCGTGCTCAGGCTCTACGAGGGTGTCGCCGAGGAGCAGGCGGCGGCCCTGCTGGGCCTGTCCCCGGAGCGCGTACGGGCCATCTGCCACCGGGCGACGACCACGCTGCTGCGCCGCCCGCCGGATGCGGCCCCGGCCGTGCAGGCCGTGAAGGCGGTGCCGTCATGAGACGACCCGCCCGCGGCGGCACCCCGCACGGCGACCGGAGGCGGACATGAGCGGGAACGACCGCGAGGCGGCCGTACGGCGGCTCCTGGAGCGGGCGCAGCGGCCCCTGCCGCCCGAGATCCACCCGGAGGCGGTACGCCGGGGCACCCGCATGCTGCGGCGCCGGGCGCTGGCCCGCCGCACCCTGTGGCTGCTGCTGTCCGCGGCGGCCGTGGCGTTCACGGTGTGGGCGCTGACGGCCCGGCCGTGGGTGGAGCCGCCGTCCCACACGACTCCACCCCTCACCGGCTGGTGACCCGGCCGGCGCCCTGACTAGCCGAGCGCCTGCTGCAGGTCCTCCAGCAGGTCGTCGACGTTCTCGATGCCGACGGACAGCCGCACCAGGTCGGCGGGGACCTCCAGGAGCGAGCCGGCCACGGACGCGTGCGTCATCCGGCCCGGGTGCTCGATCAGCGACTCGACGCCGCCGAGGGACTCGCCCAGCGTGAACACCTTGGCGCGGTTGCAGACGTCGACGGCCGCCTCCTCGCCGCCCTCGACCCGGAAGGAGATCATGCCGCCGAAGGACTTCATCTGCTTGGCGGCGACCTCGTGGCCGGGGTGCTCCGGCAGACCCGGGTAGAGCACGCTGGTCACGCGCGCGTGGCGGGTGAGCATGTCGGCGACCTTGGCGGCGTTCTCGCTGTGCCGGTCCATCCGCACCGCGAGCGTCTTGGTGCCGCGCAGCACCAGCCAGGAGTCGAAGGGGCCGGCGACGGCGCCCATCGCGTTCTGGTGGAAGGCCAGTTCCTCGCCGAGCTCGGGGTCGCTGACGACCAGGGCGCCGCCGACGACGTCCGAGTGTCCGCCCATGTACTTGGTCAGGGAGTGCACCACCACGTCCGCGCCGAGGGCCAGCGGCTGCTGCAGGTACGGCGTGGCGAAGGTGTTGTCGACGACGAGCTTCGCGCCCGCGTCCCGGGCGACCTGGGCGACGGCGGCGATGTCGGTGATGCCGAGGAGCGGGTTGGAGGGGGTCTCCACCCACACGGCCTTGGTCTTCGGGGTGAGGGCGGCCCGCACGGCGGCCGGGTCGCTCGTGTCGGCCACCGACCACTCCACGCCCCAGCGGGCGACGACCTTGGCGAAGAGGCGGAACGTGCCGCCGTAGGCGTCGTTGGGGATGACCACGTGGTCGCCGGGGCTGAGCAGCGTGCGCAGCAGGCAGTCCTCGGCCGCCAGCCCGGACGCGAACGCGAGGCCGCGACGGCCGCCCTCCAGGGCGGCGAGGTTCTCCTCCAGCGCGGTCCTGGTCGGATTGGCGCTGCGGCTGTACTCGTAGCCGCCGCGCAGGCCGCCGACGCCGTCCTGCTTGTAGGTGGACACCTGATAGATCGGCGGGACGACCGCGCCCGTCAGGGGGTCGGCGGTGTTGCCCGCGTGGATCGCGAGCGTCTCGAAGTGCTGACTGATGTGCCTGTCGCTCATGGGCCCGAGGGTAGTGCGCCGACGCGGGACGTGCCGGAGCACGAGGCCGCCCGCGCCCCGGCCCCGGGTTCTCCACAGGGCGGCGGGCGGAGCCGGGCCGGGTTTTCCACAGGTTCGCGGACCAGGTTGGCCAATTGTCGGCGCGGTCTGGTTCGCTTGTGGCATGGAGATTCTCTGGGTCCTGATCGCACTGGTCATGCTGGGCTTCGTGCTGCTCCCGTTCCTGCGGCGCGGGCGCGGTGCGATCGGGCTGGTCTCGCCCGACCACCCGGACGCCGCGGACCCGGCAAACTACGGCTTCGTCCGCGAGGAGGAGCTCGACATCCGCATGCCCGGCCCCGACCAGGACCTGATGGACGTCCTGGACGTGGTGCAGCGCACGCAGGACCACCGCGCGGCCCAGCAGCTCCTCGCGGGCACGGAGACGGAGGGCGAGCGCCGCTGGCAGCGCGTGCAGGCCTTCGCGGGGGCGGCCTCGCTGGAGCTCGCACAGCGGCCCGGCGGGGTGGGCCAGTCGCCGGGCGGGCAGTGGCTGCGGGTGTGGCGGGCGGAGGCCCCCAAGGACGCCGGCGGCGCCGCGGTGCACGCCGAGTTCCTGGTGCAGCAGGCGTGGCGGACGGCGTCGCCCGGCACGGACGAGTTCCGGATCATCATGGAGGAGGCGAGGGCGGCGTGCGGCGACGCGGCGCTGCTGGCCCCGGGCGATCCGATCCCGTACATCGTGGAGCTGTCCGTGGCCCGCGGCCTGGGCTACTCCCAGAAGGACTTCGAGCAGCTCTGGCTGAAGATCCTGGACCGCGCCCCGAACCACATGGGGGCGCACCTGGCCGCGCTGCACTACTGGTGCGAGAAGTGGCACGGCTCGCGTGAGCTGGCCTACTCGTTCGCGGAGGCCGCGGCGGCCCGGGCCCCCCAGGGCTCCCTGCTGGCGGCGATGCCCCTGTTCGCGGTGTTCGAGCACCTGCCCGAGGTGACGCTGGTCAGCGGATTCTGGCAGACCGAGGTCGTCACGAAGGCGGTGCACGGCGCGCTGCACGCGGTGCACTCGGCCCGCCCCGACGACCCGATGCTGGCGCACGTGCGCCACCTGCTGGTGTACTTCCTGGTCCGCGGCGAGCGCTGGTCGGAGGCGATGAGCCAGCTGGTCCACATCGACGGGCACGTGGGCGCCCTGCCCTGGACCCTGTCCGCCGACCCGGCCGCGGAGTTCGCGGTATACCGGGCGCTGGCCGTGGCGGGCTACGAGGCGAACGGCGGCAGCCCGGCGAACCTGCCGCACTGAGGCCCGCTGTGGGGCCGGTTCCGCGCCGGAATTCCGTAAGCCGGGGGCGGGTTGAAGGGGACGTCGCCCACGCGTGGGGCGGCGCGCCCTCACCGGAGACCGCCGGGAAGAGGGCCACCGACCTGGAGGCCGCATGTTCCTCTACAGCCGCACGCCCCGGCTGCCGACCCGCGAGCAGGCCCTGACCGGCCGCCCCGAGCCGCTGTTCACGGTCCCCGACCGCCACACCGTCCTCGGCAACCCGCTGCTCGGCCCCTACCCCGAGGGCCTGGAGACCGCCGACTTCGGCATGGGCTGCTTCTGGGGCGCCGAGCGCGTGTTCTGGCAGCTCCCGGCCGGTGTCTGGACGACCCTCGTCGGCTACCAGGGCGGCCACACCGAGCACCCCACGTACGAGGAGGTCTGCTCGGGGCTGACCGGCCACACGGAGGTCGTGCGCGTGGTGTACGACCCGGCGGTGATCTCGTACGAGCGTCTGCTGAAGACGTTCTGGGAGTCCCACGACCCCACGCAGGGCTTCCGTCAGGGCAACGACGTGGGCACGCAGTACCGCTCCGCCGTCTACACGCACAGCGCCGGGCAGGAGGCCGCCGCCAAGGCGTCCCGCGCCGCCTACCAGCGGGTTCTGACGTCCTCCGGCCACGGGTTGGTCACCACGGAGATCCTCCCGGCCCAGGACCGCCCCTTCTACCCGGCCGAGGCGCACCACCAGCAGTACCTCGACAAGAACCCGGCCGGTTACTGCGGCATCGGCGGCACCGGTGTCTCCTGCCCGATCGGCGTGGCCCGGGCCGACGGGTGAGCCGGCGGGGGCGTGGAGAGCTTCGGCGCTGAGCCGGCGGGGCCGTGGAGGGCACGGTGTGTCCCTTGAGGCGTGGGCACCCCATAAAGTGCCCTCGTGACTGCGCCCCTGAGTTCCTCCAGATCCCGTATCGCGCTACGGATATCCGCGCGGGTGTCCGCCGAGTTGCTGCTGGTGTTGGCCGGGCTGGCCGTGGCTCTGTGGTTGCTGGGCCGCATGTGGTCGGTGGTGTGGCCGCTGGTGGTCGGGCTGCTGCTGACCACGCTGACCTGGCCCGCCGCCCGGTACCTGCGGCGGCGCGGCTGGCCGCCCGCGCTCGCCGCCTCGGTGGTGACCGTGCTGTTCCTGCTGGTCGCCGCGGGTGTGGTGGCGTTGATCGCCGTGCCGGTGGCGTCCCAGTCCGGGGAGTTGTCCGACGGCGTGGTCGAGGGCATCCAGCGCCTGCGCGAGTGGGCCGCCGGGCCACCGCTGAACATCGGGGACGCCCAGATCGACAAGGCCTTCGACTCCGCGGTCGCCCGGGCCCAGAACGGGCTCGGCAGCATGGTCGGCGCCGTCGTCACGGGGGTGAGCACCGTGGTCAACGGGGTCGTCACCGCCGTGCTCGCGCTGTTCCTGATGTTCTTCTTCCTGAAGGACGGCCCGCGCTTCCTTCCCTGGCTCGCCCGCCAGCTGCCCGGCCGACTCGCCACGGACGTCCCGGTCGTGTGCGCGCGGAGCTGGGACACGCTGGGCTCCTTCGTACGGTCCCAGGCGGCCGTCGGCCTGCTCGACGCCGTCCTGATCGGCCTTGGCCTGTGGATCCTGGGCGTCCCGCTGGTGCTGCCCCTGGCGGTGCTGACCTTCGTCTCCGCGTTCGTGCCGATCATCGGCGCCCTGTTCGCCGGTTTCGTCGCGGTCCTCATCGCGCTGGTCTACAACGGCCTGACGGACGCGTTGATCGTGCTGGCCATCATCGTCGTGGTGCAGCAACTGGAGGGCAACGTCTTCCAGCCCATGATCCAGAGCCGCGGCCTCGGTCTGCACGCGGCCGTCGTGCTGCTGGCGGTGACGCTGGGCGGCAACGTCGCCGGCATCGTCGGCAGCCTGCTCGCCGTGCCCGTCGCCGCGCTGATCGCGGTGGTGTGGAGCTACGTCCGCGAGCAGCTCACCGACCCGCCACCGGGACCGGGCGAGGACGATCCGGACCTCGCGGGACCCGTCCCGTCGTAGCCGCGTCCGCGGGCGGCCGGGCACGCCGCGCCGGGCGGAGGCGACCCGCGGGTTACGGTCGGCCGCATGAACGGTGACCGCCCCGGGTGGCGCCGGTGCCTGCTGGGCGGCGCGCTGTTCGCCGTGTGTATGGCCGGCACCACGCTGCCCACCCCGCTCTACCCCCTCTACCAGGAGAAGTTCGGCTTCTCCGAGCTCACCGTCACCGTCGTCTACGCGGTGTACGCCTTCGGTGTCATCGGCGTGCTGCTGCTGGCGGGCAACGCCTCGGACGCCGTGGGCCGCCGGCCGGTGCTGCTGGGGGGCCTGGGGTTCGCCGCAGTGAGCGCCGTCTGCTTCCTGTGCGCGACGGGTCTGGGCTGGCTCTGCGCGGGACGGCTGCTGTCGGGCCTGTCGGCCGGCCTGTTCACCGGTGCCGCCACAGCGTACGTGATGGAGCTGGCCCCCGCCGGGGGTGCCTCCCAGGCCACCTTCGTGGCGACGGCGGCCAACATGGGCGGACTGGGCTGCGGCCCGCTGCTCGCCGGACTGCTCGCGCAGTACGCCCCCTGGCCGCTGCACCTGCCGTTCGCCGTCCATCTCGGCCTGGTGGCCGCCTCGGCCGCCGCCCTGCTGCGGCTCCCGGAGACCGTGCGGGAGTCGCGGCCGCCGCGCACGGTACGGCCGCGGCGGCCCGCCCTGCCCGCTCGGGTGCGTCCGGTGTTCGGGCCGGCGGCGACCGCCTCGTTCGTGGGGTTCGCCCTGTTCGGGGTGTTCACGGCCGTCAGCCCCGCGTTCCTGGCCGAGTCGCTGGACCTGCGCGACCACGCCGTGAGCGGACTGGTCGTCGCGCTGGCCTTCTTCTCCTCGACAGCCGGGCAGTTGGTGGCCGGACGGTTGGGGGTGGCGCGGTCGCTGCCGCTGGGCTGCGCCGGGCTGCTGGCCGGGCTCCTGCTGCTGGCCGGCGCCCTGCACTGGGGCCTGCTCGCGCTGGTGGTGCTGAGCGCGCTCGCCGGCGGGGTCGGGCAGGGGCTGGCGTTCCGCGGCGCACTGTCGGCGGTGGCCGGGGCCTCGCCGGGGGACCGGCGCGCGGCGGTGATCTCGACGCTGTTCGTGGTGGCGTACGCGGGGATCTCGGTGCCGGTGATCGGGGTGGGGCTGCTGGCGGGCCCGATCGGCCTGGAGGGGGCCGGGCTCGTCTTCATCGCGTGCATGGGCGTCCTGGTGTCGACCGCCGGCGTGTACCTGCTGCGGCGACCGGTCCGGGTGACGGCGTAAGCGCCGAAATCCGCAGCGGAACGGATTCCTCCCGGCCTACGCTCCCCGCATGGTTCTCAGACGAGCGTTACAGGCGATCATGGTCATGACCCTGGCCCTCGCGGGGGCGGTCCAGGGTGCCGCGCACGCCGAGGACGGCGGCGGGGGCGGGCGGCAGTTGCTGTACTACAACCACGCCTACGGCGTGCTCGACCGGGAGACCGCCGACGCGATCGAGCACTCGGCGTACCTCCGGGACTTCGCCAACTTCCAGGTCCGCACCACCACCGGCTCCGGTGGACAGACCTGGACCGGCCGCTACCTCATGGGCCGCGAGACCTACCTCGAACTGTTCGGCGCCGGCGACCTGCCCGGCAAGGACGCCACCCTCGGCGCCGGCGGCATGGGCGTCTCGACGGAGCGGGCGGGCGACCTCGCGACGGTCACGGCCCGGCTGCGCGAGCAGGGCAACGGCGACCCGGTGGAGTTCCTGCAGACGCGTGACTTCGGCGACGGCGTCCCCGTGCCGTGGTTCGACGCTGTCTTCACCACCGACCAGTACGACCTGTTCGGCGCGTGGGGCATGGAGTACCGGCCCGAGTACTTCGCCGACCCGCGCGGCAACACCGAGCCCGCCGCGTACCCCGGTGACGTGGGCCGGGAGCGCTACCTGTCCGACGGCTACCGCGACCGTCTGATGCGGGACGTGACCGCCATCCGGCTCGCGGTGACCGCCCGGGACCTGGCCAACACCGTGCCGCTGCTGGAGGCCGGCGGGTTCGCCGTGCGGTCCGTGCCGGGCGGGGGCGTCGTCGCGAAGGGCGGCGGCACCACCCTCCGGTTCGACGCCGTGCCGCTCGACCAGGTGGGTCTGAAGCGGGTGGAGATGTCGCTGAACAGGCCGGTGCCCGACCGGCACGTGGAGCGGCTCGGCCACTCGGACCTGGTCGTCGGCCCCGGCCCCCGTGCCGTGTGGACCTTCGGCGGGACCTCTGGCGAGTAGGGTCCGGCGCTGACCCGGCCGGCCGGGTCACCCGCCGCTGCCGTACGGCCTGGTGATGATCTCCAGGCGGTGGCCGTCGGGGTCGTCGAAGTACGCGCCGCGGCCACCGTCGTTGTGGTTGATCTCGCCGGGGCGGCTGTGGAACGGGTCCGCCCAGTACGTCAGGCCGGCCTCCTGGATCCGGGCGAGGATCTGGTCGAACTCCTCCTCCGAGACCAGGAAGGCGTAGTGCTGCGGGGTGATGGCGCCGGGGCTGTCCATGAAGTCGAGCGTGACACTGTTGGAGATCTCGACCGGGAGGAACGGGCCGTAGGGCGCGCTCACCTCCAGGCCGAGGATGTCGGCGAGGAACCGGGCCGAGGCGCGCTTGTCGTGCGCGGCGACGATGGTGTGGTTCAGCTGCACGGTCATGGCGGGCCTCCCCTGACGTACCGGTGAACCCCCTGGTGCACTCCACCTGTGTACCCCGCGGGCCCGCCCCCGCGCATCACGAGAACGCCCCGAGGGCCCCGGCGCGGGTGCGCCGGGGCCCTCCGAGTCGCGAGACCGTCCGGTCTCAGATCGTGGCCGTGTCGATCACGAACCGGTACCGCACGTCGCTGGCGAGGACCCGCTGGTACGCCTCGTTGATCTGGTCGCCGCGGATCAGCTCGATCTCGGCGCCCAGGCCGTGCTCGGCACAGAAGTCCAGCATCTCCTGGGTCTCCGCGATGCCACCGATCATAGAACCGGCGAGGGACTTGCCGCCGCCGATCACCGAGAAGAGGTTCAGGGAGATGGGCTCCTCGGGGGCGCCGACGTTGGCCAGCGTGCCCTCGGTCTTCAGCAGCGACAGGTAGGCGCCGAAGTCCAGCGGCGCCGAGACCGTGGAGACGATCAGGTCGAAGGTGCCGGCCAGTTCCTCGAAGGTCTTCGGGTCGCTGGTGGCGTAGTAGTGGTCGGCGCCCAGCTTCAGGCCGTCCTCCCGCTTGCGCAGCGACTGTGACAGCACGGTCACCTCGGCGCCGAGCGCGTGCGCGATCTTCACGCCCATGTGGCCGAGGCCGCCGAGGCCGACGATCGCGACCTTCTTGCCGGGGCCGGCGCCGAAGCGCCTGAGCGGCGAGTAGAGGGTGATGCCGGCGCACAGCAGCGGCGCGGCGACGTCCAGGGCGAGCCCGTCGGGGATGCGGACGACGAAGTTCTCGTCGACGACGACCTTCTGCGAATAGCCGCCGTACGTGGGCTCGCCGTCCTTGCCGATGCCGTTGTAGGTCGGGATGTTGCCCTTGACGCAGTACTGCTCGCGGCCGGCCTTGCAGTTGTCGCACTCGCGGCAGGAGTCGACCATGCAGCCGACGCCCACGCGGTCGCCGACGGCGAACTTCGTCACGCCCGGGCCGACCTCGGAGACGACACCGGCGATCTCGTGGCCGGGGACCATCGGGAAGATGGCCTCGCCCCAGCCCTCGTTGGCCTGGTGGATGTCGGAGTGGCAGATGCCGGCGAACTTGATGTCGATCAGGACGTCGTACTCGCCGACCTGGCGGCGTTCGATGGTGGTGCGCTCCAGCGGTGCCTTGGGGGCGGGAGCGGCGTACGCAGCAACAGTGGTCATGCCGAGGGTTCTCCTAGCGGGGTCGTATGCCCGGCTGCCTTCCGGATCTTCCGGCCGGGCACGCACTCCACCGTGCCGGAATCCCGGGCCGTCACCCAGACCACGCTTTTGCGTACGCACAGCCTGCGTACCACTGGCGGGGTCAGGCTCGTGTGCGTACGACCGGCCATACTGGACGGCATGGTGGACGAACAGCCCGAACCCGCACAGACGGCCGGAGGCGGCCTGGACCGGCGCACCGAACTCAGCGAGTTCCTGCGCACCCGGCGTGCCCGGCTGAAGCCGGAGGACGTGGGGCTGCCCGACTTCGGGCGGCGACGGGTGCCCGGGCTGCGCCGGGAGGAGCTGGCCCAGCTGGCCGGGGTGTCCGTGGCGTACTACACGCGGCTGGAGCAGGGCAACGGCCACAACGTCTCGGCCGAGGTGCTGGACGCGATCGCGCGCGCCCTGCGGCTGAACGACGCCGAGCACGCACACCTGACGCACCTGGCCAAGCCGAAGCAGCACAAGAAGAAGCCGGTGGCGCGCAGCCAGCAGGTGCGGCCGGCGCTGCGGCACCTGCTGGACTCGATCGACAGCGTCCCGGCGTACGTCGTCGGGCGCCGCTCGCACGTCCTGGCCTGGAACCGGATGGCCGCGGCCCTCTTCGGCGACTGGGCGGAGCTGCCGGCCCAGGAGCGGAACTGGGCGCGGATGGTGTTCCTGCGGCCCGAGTACCGCCAGCTGTTCGTCGAGTGGGACCAGAAGGCGGCCGACATCGTCGGCTACCTGCGCATGGACGCGGGCTGCCACCCGGACGACCCGCAGCTGTCGGCCCTGGTGGGCGAGCTGTCGGTGAAGAGCGAGGAGTTCCGCCGCCTGTGGGCCGCGCACGACGTCAAGGAGAAGAGCTACGGCGTCAAGCGCATGCGCCACCCCCTGGTCGGCGACCTGACGCTGTCGTTCGAGACGTTCCGCCTGGTCGACGACGCCGAGCAGTCCCTGATCACGTATCACGCGGAGCCGGACACCCCCTCGGCCCAGGCCCTGCGCCTGCTGGCGAGCTGGGGGGCGGACGCGACCCGGGCGGGGGTCGAGAGCCCGGCCCCGTAGACGCGAAAGCGGCCCGCCGGAAGCCGAGGCTCCCGGCGGGCCGCTCGCGGACGGGCCCTACGGCCTACTTGCCGTAGTACGCGTTGTAGATCGAGATCGTCGACTTGTTGCCCTTCTTGTCGGCGATCTTGGCGTGGAAGGAGATGGCCTTCCCCTTCGCCGGGTTCTTGAAGGAGACCTTGCCCTTCTTGACGTCGAGCTTCTTCCAGGTCTTGCCGTAGTCGTACGACACGTACACCGACAGCGACTTCAGGTTGCCGCCCTTGGCCGCGCCCTCGACGGTGACCGGAACGGTGACCTGCTTGCCCGCCGGGACCTTGCTGTCCAGGCCGGTGGCCGCGTTGAAGCGAACGGTGGAAGCGGGCAGCTTCACACGCGCGTCACCGGACGGCTTCTTGGAACGGAACGTCCAGCTGGCATCGATACGGGTCGAAGCCGCAGCGACCTTGACGCTTCGCTTGACCGACGTCGTCAGCTTGTACTCGGCGTCTCCGGACGAAACGTTGAACTCCTCGCCGAACAGCGGGTCGGTGTTGGAGCTGACCTTGGTGCCGTTGCGGTAGAGGTTCGTGGAGACCGACGTGAAGTCGGACGAGCCCGCGTGCCCGGAGCCGTCAGCGAAGAGCGGCAGCGAACCGTAGAGGGCGTTGCCCCTGCGGAAGATGCCGAAGTCGGTGTTCAGGCGCGGACCGAACACCGCCGTGTTGAAGGTCTTCGTGTACTTCTGGCCGGCCTTGTACGTCTGCGGGTCGATCGAGTAGCCGGCCTCGGGGATCGCGTCGCCGTTGGCGTCCTTGCCCTTGTACTGCGTGAAGTCGAACGCCCACTGGACCTTGTCCGAGGTCGACAGGTACATGGTGCGCGCGCTCGGCAGCTTCTGCTCCACCGGGAGACCGAAGGTCAGGGTGTCGGGAAGCAGACCCATGGTGAACACGTCACCGGTCTTGCCGGATGCCGCCGCACCCATGTTGTGCTTCACCGTGGCAAGTTCACTCGCCTTGAAGTGCCGAACCTTGTCACCCTGGATCTTCTTGACCTTGGCCGAGGTGGCGACGTTGTACTCGGCGCTGTCGCCCTTGGCCCACTGCCCGCTCCAGACCTGGCTCAGCCCGGAGACCTCCGGACCGAGATGGGCCATGCGCAGGTCGGCGAACGTGCCGACACCGATGCCGAGACCCGCGCCCGCCGCTTCGTAGTAGTAGTCGACCATCGCGGACAGCGGCTTTGCCTGCCCGTCCGGAACCTTGATGTCGGCCGACTTGGCCTTGCGGGCGTCGATGGTCACCGTGGTGTTCTTGGTGACGGCCAGCTTGGGCTGGACGAGCCAGTCGATGCCGCCTTCGAACGTCTCGACGTCTTCGGCGATCAGGCTGTTGAGCAGGTACGAGCCCTTGGGCAGGCGCAGGGTGGCCGCGCCGGTGGGCGTGTCGGGCACCGAGTAGGAACGCTCCTTGCCCAGGCCGGCGTAGCCCGAAGCCTCGGTGGTGTAGCCGGCCGTCGGCTTGCCGTCCCTGCCGATGTGCTTAACGGTGACGTCGTACGACTCCACCTCGCGCTGCACCGCCGCCGCCGTGCGCACCGTCTGGCCGCCGCCCGTCGCCGTCACGTACGAGGAGTACGCGCCGTCGAGCGTGCCGCCCAGCTTGGTGTTGACGGTGAAGGGCACGGAGGCCTTGCCGCCCGCCGGGACCGTCACCGAGGTGGCGCCGAGCTTGAAGAAGCCGGCCGGGGCGGCCTGGCCCTTCGGGTTGGTGGCGGTCGACGCCAGCTTCAGCGTGACGTCCTTCGTACCGAGGTTGCGGTACGTCAGCTGCTTGGTGACCGGCTTGTCGTCGGTGTGCGGCCACTGCTGGATGCCGAAGCTCACCGACACCGGCTCGGCGACGACGGTCTGCTTGATGGCCTTGTCGACCTGGATGCGGCCCGAACCCTGCTGGAACGGCGTGTACTTGCCGCCCTTGGTGGAGCCGGTGAGGGCGCCCTTCAGCTCGGGGTACTTCCACTCGGGGTGCTGCTGCTTCAGGATCGCCGCCGCGCCCGCGACGTGCGGGGTTGCCATCGACGTGCCGGAGATGGTCATGTAGCCGGCCGGCTTCTCTCCGACGTCCTGGGCTATCAGGTTGCCCGGGGCGGAGGCCGCGGTGATGTCCACGCCGGGCGCGGTCACGTCGGGCTTGAGGGCGCCGTCCATGCCGGGGCCGCGGCTGGAGAAGTCCGCCAGCACGTCCTTGTCGTCGACCGCGCCGACGGTCAGGGCCGCGGCGGCGCTGCCCGGGGAGCCGACGGTCTGCTCGCCGAAGTCGCCCTCGTTGCCGGCGGCGATGGCGAACAGGACGCCCTTCTCCTCGGAGAGCTTGTTCACCACCGCTTCCATCGGGTCGATCGCAGGCGTGTCCAGGCCGCCCAGGCTCATGTTGATGACGTCGGCGCCCTGCGCGGCGGCCCACTCCATGCCGGCGACGATCTCGGAGTCGCTGCCGAATCCGGCGTCGTCGAGCACCTTGCCGTTGAGGATCTTCGCGCCGGGCGCGACACCCTTGTACTTGCCGCCGGACTTCGCGCCGGTGCCGGCCGCGATGGCGGCGACGTGCGTGCCGTGGCCGACCTTGTCGGTGGTGTCGGGCGCGGTGGAGAAGTTCTTGGCGTCGACGACCTGGCCCTTGAGGTCGGCGTGCGTGCCGTCGACACCGGTGTCCAGGACGGCGATCTTGACGCCCTTGCCGTCGTAGCCGGCCGACCACGCCTTGGGGGCGCCGATCTGCGGGACGGACTTGTCGAGGCTGGCCTTGCGGACCCCGTCGAGCCAGACGTGCGCGATGCCCGAGGCGGTCCGGTCGCCGTTGGTGACGGCGTCCCACAGCTCGGGAGTGTCCGCCTGCGGCGTCTGGACCGCGTCGGCGTTCAGGGTCTTCAGCGTGTGGCTCAGGGTGCCCGCGTCACGGACGTCGGCCTTGGTGGCCGCGGCGCTGCCCTGGTAGCCGACGATGACCTTCAGGCCCTTCTTCTGGGCCTTGCGGGTCGCGGACTTGTTGAGCTCGGTGACGTCGAAGAGACGCTGGTCGAGCTTGCCGGTGGCGACGAGGCGGGCCGCGTCGGCCGGGATCACGAGGGTGTGACCGTCGACCTTGCGGACCTGGACGGGTATGTCGTCACGGCCCTTGGCCCGCTCCAAGCCGACCACGCGGCCCTTGGCGTCCAGGGAGACCCGGTCGCCGGTGATCAGCGTGATGTGGTGCTTGGCGGTGAGCGAGGCCGGCTTGGCCGCCGCGCCCGTCCGCTCGCCGTCGGCCGACGCCGGGCTGGTCATGCCCGCCGCCAGGGCCACGGCTGCCGCTGTGGCGACCGTGGCCGCGCACGCCCTTTTCACTTGTCTGCGCAAGTTTCCCCCTTGCAGAAGTACCGGGCGAATTCCCCGTTCACCCGGCCGGGGGTGGTCTCGTACGCATGCGCGTCACCCCCCGGAATACGCAGTATGCCGACGGGTGATCAGGCACTCAATAGATGAGAGGAGAGTAAGAATTCCGTCGGCTGACTGTTACACGGCCGCCGGAACTCCGTTACAGGGCCGCAGCGTTACGCACGCGTGTTCTCCTTGACGGTGATTCGGCCCTCGCGGATCGTCGCCAGGCGCGGGGCCTTCTTCGCGAGGGCGGAGTCGTGGGTCACCATGATGAAGGTGAGCCCGAGCTCCTTCCACATGCGTTCGAGTACGTCCATGATCTCGTCGCGCATCGACTCGTCGAGGTTGCCGGTGGGTTCGTCGGCGAGCAGCACCTTCGGCTGTTTCACCAGGGCCCGGGCGATGGCCACGCGCTGCTGCTGACCGCCGGACATCTCCCCGGGCAGATGTGCGAGGCGTTCTCCGAGACCGACCGACTTCAGTGCCTCGGCGGCCTGTTCGCGGCGTTGTTTCGGCTTGACGCCGAGCGGGACGAGGGCGGTTTCGACGTTTTCCTGCGCGGTGAGCGTCGGGATCAGGTTGAAGGACTGGAAGACAAAACCGATGTTCTCACTCCGCACGCGGGTGAGTCTGGCCTCCGGCAGGGCGGCGAGGTCGGTGCCGTCGAGGACGATCCGGCCGGAGGTGGGGCGGTCCAGGCCGCCGAGCATTTGCAGCAGGGTGGATTTGCCGCCGCCGGTGGGGCCCTGGATGACCAGGCGGTCGCCGTCGGGGATGGTGAGGTCGATGCCGTCGAGGGCGTGGACGGTTTCCCGGGAACGGGTGTAGTGCTTGGTGACGGCGCTCAGTTCGTACATGGAGACTCCTGGTTCGAGCTTCTGGCTCGGGCTTCGGGCTTCGGCCTTCGGGTACGGGCGTGCGGGCGTCACTCGACTCGGCGCAGAGCGTCGGCGGGCCGCAGTCGTGACGCCCGCCAGCCCCCGAACGCGCCGGCGATCAGGCCGCCCGTCACCGCCAGGGCCACCGCGAGGGCGATGGTCGTCAGGCTGACGGGTGCGGTGAGGGTGACGTCGAGGGTCTGCTGCGCCCCCGGCCCGCCCGGCGTGGCCCGCAGGCCCCCGAAGCCGCCCCCGGCACCACCGCCCCCGCCCAACTGCGCCTGCAGCGTGGGACTCACGGCCGTCACCGCGTACGCGCCCGCCAGCCCCAGCGCGATGCCGAGCGCCCCGCCGACCAGGCCGTTGACGACCGCCTCGCCGACCACCTGCCCGGTCACCCGGCCCGACTTCCAGCCCAGCGCCTTGAGCGTGCCGAACTCGCGGACCCGGCGGGAGACCGCCGAGGACGTCAGCAGGCCCGCCACCAGGAACGCGGCCACCAGGACCACGATCGACAGCCACCTGCCCACGCTCGTGGCGAGGGAGGAGGCCGTGGACAGGGAGCCGGAGACGGTGTCGGCGAGGTCGGCCGAGGTGGTGACGGTCGTGCCGGGGACGTTCTCGCGGATCTCCGACTTGACGCTGTCGATCCGCTGCGAGTCGGTGGCTTTGACGTACACCGTGGTGACCTCGTCCTTGGCGCCGGCCAGCGTCTGCGCCTGCCGCAGCGGGATGTAGAGGTTGGCGGCGGCGTCCCCGCTGTCGGCCGTGGCGATGCCGACGACCTCGAACTTCGTGTTCCTGATGGTGACCGTGGACCCGGTGCTGAGCTTCTTCTCCTTGGCGTACGACGCGTCGGCCACGGCGACCCCGGCGTCGGTCTCGCTCGTCCTGAAGGTGCGGCCGCTGGTGATCCGGGAGGAGGTGAGCGGGCCGAGGGCCGGTTCAGTGACGTCGGTGCCGTAGACGGAGTAGCTGTTGACGTCGAAGTCGGCGCCGCCGCCCTCGATCCGGCCCTGCGGCGAGGGCTGGGCCCCGCCCGGGCCGCTGCTCCGGCCGCCGCTCCGGCCGCCGCTGCCGTCCTGCTGGAAGCGGCCGCGGGTGAACTCGCCGCTGACCTTGACGACCTGCAGGCTCAGCCCGCCCACCGCGTCCGCGACCCCGTTCTGCGCGGCCACCTCGTCCACGGTCGAACTCGCCAGTGTCTGGAAGCCCTGCACCATGACGCGGTCGCTGCTCTGCTCGCCGCCCGAGCCGTCGTCCTGCGCGTCGAAGCGGAAGCGGGGCCGCTCGGTGCCGGTGCCCGACGGTGCCGCGGCCTTGGTGACGGTCATGTCCGTGCCCAGCCCGTAGAGCGACTGGAGGACCCTGTCCTGCGCCGTGCTCATGCCGGCGGAGACGGAGGTGACGACGATGACCAGCGCGATGCCCAGCGCGAGTCCGGAGGCGACGACGAGGGCCGCCTTCCTGCGGCGGCGCGACTCGCGCCTCAGATAGGTGAAGAACATGGCGGCAAGCTAGGGACGGTCTGTGATGAGTGCTTGAGCCGCGCATAAGAGCCGGATGAGAAGGGGCCGGGAAGGCCGGAAGCGGCCGGGAAAAGCCCGAAGCGGCCGGGAAGAAAAGCCGGAAGCCGTCGCCCGCCCCGGGCGGGGGCGGGCGACGGCTTCCGGGTGTGCGGTGCCGAAGGGCCGTCAGACGGCCGAGCCGGCCTTCCAGTCGGCCCAGTTCATGTTCCAGCCGTTGAGGCCGTTGTCCGGCGCGATGGTCTTGTCACCGGTGTTCTCGACGACGACCACGTCACCGAGGATCGAGTTGTTGAAGAACCAGGCGCCCGGCGTGTTCGGGTCGTCCGCGCCCTTGGCGTCCTGGAGACCGACGCAGCCGTGGCTCGTGTTCGCGTTGCCGAAGATGGACTTCGCGCCCCAGTAGTTGCCGTGGATGAACGTGCCGGAGCTGGAGAGGCGGATGGCGTGCGGCACGTCCTTGATGTCGTACTCGCCCTTGCCGTCGTCGTCCGTGAAGCCCACGGTCGCGCCGTTCATGCGCGTCTCCTTGAACTTCTCGGACATCACCATGACGCCCTCGTAGGTCTTGTTCTCCGGTGAGCCCGCGGAGATCGGGATCGTCCGGACGACCTTGCCGTCCTGCGTGACCTTCATCTGCTTGGTCTTCGCGTCGACGTAGGAGATCTGGTTGCGGCCGATCTTGAAGGTGACCGTCTTCTGCTGGACGCCGTAGACGCCCTCGGCGCCCTCGACACCGTCGAGCGCGAGCTTCAGCGTGACGGTGGAGCCTTCCTTCCAGTAGTCCTCGGGCCGGCAGTCCATGCGGTTGGCGTTGAACCAGTGGCAGGCGACCTCCTGGCCGCTGGTCGTGCTGACCGTGATGCCCTTCTGGACCGCGGCCTTGTTGGTGATCGCCTTGTCGAAGTTGATCGAGACCGGCATGCCGACGCCGACGGTGGTGCCGTCGTCCGGCGTGAAGTTGCCGATGAAGCTGTTGGCCGGGGAGACCGTGGTGAACGAGGCGTTTTCGTGGGCGACGCGTCCGTCGGCGTCCTTCGCCTCGGCCGCCAGCCTGTAGGTGGTGGAGCGCTCCAGCTGCGTGCTGGGCTTCCAGCTCTTCCTGTCGGCGGATATCTGGCCGCTGACCTCGGTGCCGTCGGTCGTCGTCATCTTCACGTCCGTGAGCGTGCCCTTGCTCACGGTGACGGTGGCCGAGTTGTTGATCGAGGCGTTGTTCGAGCCGTCCTTGGGTGTGATCTTGATCTGGGCCTCGGAGGTCTTCTTGGCCGCGGCCTCGTCGACCTTCGACTGGGAGCTGTCACCGCCGTCGCTGCCGGAGGCGCTGTCGTCGCCGCCGGAACAGGCCGAGAGCATCAGCACTCCGCCGAGCAGTGCGGACGCGACCGTCAGGCCCTTGCGCCGCTTACTGACCGTCATCACACGCTTCTCCATCGTTGCCGATTTCCCCAAAACCCCGTGGCCCCCGTCACCAACCAAGTGCCCCCGTCGGGATCCGTGAGTCCCCGTCGAGAACTTTCAACGCTACGACCGGTTCGCCCGGTTCCCCAGGTGGCGCGCGTGTGGGGATCACCACGTCCGCGACGGACGGTGCCGGGCGTTACGGGTGCGGTCGCGCGCCGCCTGAGACGCGAGGACCCCGGGCGGCGGTTGCCGCCCGGGGTCACGAGCTTCCGGGCGGTCAGCCGTCGCTGTCGTCGTCGCCATCATCCTCGTCGAGGTCCCAGTCCGGCGAATCGGGGTCGTAGTCGATCCGCTCGCTGCTCCAGGAGGCCTGCTGGAGCTCGATCCCCGGCACCTCACTGACCAGGTCGAACGGGTCGACGAGATAGGCGAGGGCCTCCGCGGTGTCTTCCGTCACACCGTCCTCGGCGTGGGCCCGCTCCGCCGCGGGCATCCCGGCGTCGCCGGCGATCCGGCCGAGTGCGGCCTTGGTGATCGCGGCGGGGTCCTCGACTTCGAGAACGAGCTCCACTCGAAGCCGGACAAATCGTGATGTCTCTGGAGTGCTCATGGCGGGAGCGTACGGCCAAGGCCTCCCGTGACTTTCCCGTGACCCGCGCCTTTCACTAACATCGCCCCACACGGCCAATTCGCCGACGTCACAAGGGGATCGATATTCCGTGTCATCCGCTCGCCGTCCGTTGCTGACCACCACCGCAGCGGCGACCCTGCTGGGCGCCCTGTGGTTCGTCCCGTCCGCCAACGCGACGTCGGACTCCCCGGCGAGAGACGCGGTCTCGACGAGCCCGTCGCCGCAGGTCACGGAGCAGGCCCGGATCGCGGCCACGACCGCGGACGCCTCCGTCCCGGGGACCCGCCTCGCGGACACCGGCAGTTTCGACAGCACGCCGTACGTGATCGGCGGGACCTTCTGCCTCACGCTGGGCGCCGGCTTCGTCGTGTACTCGGTCCGCCGGGAACGCCTCGGTCTCTGACCGCACTTGGGCTCCGGCCGGGGGACGGCGAAGGGGCCCCGCCGGGCGGCAGGGCCCCTCCTGTCGCGCGGGCCGTCCTACCGGAGCGGCCCGGTGACCGCCTCCACCGCCGCGAGCAGCCGCCCGTCGCGCACGAACGCGTCCGCCGCGGCCAGGTCGGGCGCCAGGTACCGGTCCGGGCCGGGACCGCGCACCCCGGCCTCCCGTACGGCGTCGATGACCGCCTGCGTCGCGGGCGCCGGGGTCAGCCCCTCGCGCAGCTGGATCGCGCGCGTGGCGGCGTACAGCTCGATGGCGAGGACCCGGGTGAGGTTGTCCACGGACGTGCGCAGCTTGCGCGCCGCCGACCAGCCCATAGAGACGTGGTCCTCCTGCATGGCGGAGGACGGGATGGAGTCGGCGGACGCCGGTACGGCGAGCCGCTTCAGTTCGCTCACCAGCGCGGCCTGCGTGTACTGAGCGATCATCAGGCCCGAGTCCACACCGGCGTCGTCGGCGAGGAACGGTGGCAGGCCGTGGCTGCGGTTCTTGTCGAGCAGCCGGTCGGTGCGCCGCTCGGCGATGGAGCCGAGGTCGGCGGCGGCGATGGCGAGGAAGTCCAGCACGTAGGCGACCGGCGCCCCGTGGAAGTTGCCGTTGGACTCCACGCGCCCGTCGGGCAGCACAACGGGGTTGTCGACGGCGGCGGCCAGCTCGCGGTCGGCGACCAGCCGCGCGTGGGTGACGGTGTCCCGTCCGGCACCGGCGACCTGCGGGGCGCAGCGCACCGAGTAGGCGTCCTGGACGCGCGGGGCGTCGTCCTGGTGATGCCCGGTCAGCCCGGAGCCCTTCAGTACGGCCAGCATGTTGGCGGCGCTGGCGGCCTGGCCCGGGTGCGGCCGGATGGCGTGCAGCTCGGGGGCGAGGACCTTGTCGGTGCCGAGCAGGGCCTCCAGGGACAGGGCGGCCGTGACGTCGGCGGACCGGTAGAGGGTCTCCAGGTCGGCCAGGGCCATGACCAGCATGCCGAGCATGCCGTCGGTGCCGTTGAGGAGGGCGAGGCCCTCCTTCTCGCGCAGTTCGACCGGCTGGATGCCGTGCGCGGCGAGCAGTTCGGCGGCCGGGCGCACGGAGCCGTCGGGGCCCTCGGCCTCCCCCTCGCCCATCAGCGCGAGCGCGCAGTGGGACAGCGGGGCGAGGTCGCCGGAGCAGCCGAGGGAGCCGTACTCGTGCACGACCGGGGTGATCCCGGCGTTGAGCAGGTCGGCCATGGTCTGCGCGACCTCGGGGCGCACGCCGGTGCGCCCGGAGCAGACGGTCTTCAGTCGCAGGAACATCAGGGCGCGCACGACCTCGCGCTCGACCCGGGGGCCCATGCCGGCGGCGTGCGAGCGGACGATGTTGCGCTGGAGCTGGGCGCGCAGCTCGGGGCTGATGTGCCGGGTCGCCAGGGCGCCGAAGCCGGTGCTCACGCCGTACACGGGGTCCGGCTTGGCCGCCAGCGCGTCCACGATCTCGCGGGCCGCGGCGAGGGCGGCCACGGCCTCCTCGGAGAGCTCGACGCGGGCGCCGCCGCGCGCCACGGCGAGCACGTCGGACGCGGTCACCCCGGACGTCCCCACCACCACAGTGTGCATATCCATATTCAGGAGCGTACGCAGTGAATTCAATGATGTCACCACTGGGGACGGGGTTCGCCCCTTACCGAATACGTCACACCGGCGGGGTCGGCGGCGTCGGCGGGGCTGGGGGCCCGGGGCCGCGGGGGCCGGAGCCGCGGAGGCCGGGGCCGCGGAGGCCGGGGCCGCGGGGGCCGGGGCCGCCCAGAGGGGACCACTGGGGGGGGCCACGGAGCGCGGGGACCGCCCGAGCCGGTCGGGGCCGCCGGGACCGCAGGGCCTCCGGGACCGCCTGGGTCCGCGGAGGCGCGGGGGCGCGGGACCCCGGGACCGCGCGGGCCCGCGGGGCCATCACGACCGCAGGGACACCGAGACCACCCGAACCGGCGGGCCACCGAGACCACCCGAACCGGCGGGCCACTGAGACCACAGGGACGCCCGGACCACCCGAGCCCACAGGACCACCACGACCACAAGGGCGCCCGGACCACCCGAACCGGCGGGGGCGCTCGAGTCGTCGGGGCCCGGGCCGTCGGGAGCGCCCGGTGGTGTCAGGGCGCGTGCCGACCGCGGAAGCGCCGGCGCTCGCCGCCCGTCTCTCCGGACGGCTCGTCCGCGAGCCGCACGACGGGGTCGTCGGGCCCGGCCCGCCCGGCGACGACCGGGCGGGTGGCCCGCTCCGCCTTGGCCCGGTACTGGGCGGCGTCGGCGAGCCGGAAGAGCCGGCGGGCCGAGCGTACGGTCCCGATCGGATCCTCGGTGCAGGCGACTCCGCAGGCCACACCGTCCCCGAGCTCCAACTCGGCCGCCCTGCGGCACAGTTCACGGGCCGCCTTCACCACCTGGTCCGCGGGCGGCCCGACCGCCAGCAGGCAGAACTCGTCCCCGCCGAGCCGCGCGGCCAGCGCCCCCGGCAGCATGGCCCCGCACAGCGACAGCACCGAGCCGAACCGCTCCAGGAGCCGGTCGCCGGCCGCGTGCCCATGGGTGTCGTTGACCCGCTTGAGCCCGTTCAGGTCGCAGACGACGAGGCTGACGACGGTCCCGTCCCTGCGGTGCCGCTCGATGGCCTGTTCCAGGCGTACGTCGACGGCTCGGCGGTTGGCGAGCCCGGTGAGGGAGTCGGTGAAGGCGAGCCGCCGGGCCTCTTCGAGCCGCTCGGTCTGGGCGATGCCGGCGGCCACGACGGAGGCCAGGACGGTGGCGAAGTCGGCGTCGGCCCGTCCGAAGACGGGCTCCCCGACCGGGCGGGCCACGTACAGCTCGCCCCAGGCCCGGCCGTGCAGCACGATGGGCGCGACGACGCAGCAGCCGCGGCCGCGGCGGCGCAGGGCGGCGACCCGCTGGTGGCAGTAGCCGGGCTGCCCGGCGGCGGTGCCCTGGGCGGTCTCCACCCAAGCGTCGGGCTCGCCGCCGCCGGCCCACTGCTCGTGCAGGAACTCGGTGATCTCGGCGAACTGGTGCACCGGGTAGGACTCGTCCTCCGGAAACTCCTCCTCACTCTCGGCCAGCTCACCGACGTTCACGAGGACCTTCAGCCGCCCGAGCTCCCGCTCCCACACCGACAGCGCGGCGAAGCTGCCACCGAGCGCCCGGCACGCCCCCGTCGCCGCCGCACGCCATGCCTCGCGCAACCCGTGCGCGGCCGCCATCCCCTGAGCCAACGCGACGACGGCCGCCAGCCGTCTGTCCTCACCCATCACCCCAGGCTAGGTAGTTTTCGGCCAGACCGTTCTGTTGACGGGGCGAACGGGGAGGGCGAGGGTTCACACGGAACACCGGCCGTTCACAGCCCCCGGACAGCTCCCGACAGCGACGCTCCCGCCCACCCCGGCCACCCTCCGGGCCACTCCCGGCCGGGCCGTCCTCGGACTGCCCCGATCACCGCTCCACCGCCCTCCGGGCCACTCCTGCCGCCGCCCTCCAGACCCCCACCGCCCACCACCCCGCCGGCCCCGGCCACTACCGCCCGGGCCGCTCCACCCACCGCTCCGCCGGACCCGGCCGCCGCCCTCCGGCCCGCCCAGGCCGTCACTACCCGAGCCACTCCGACCGCCGCCCTCCGGGCCACTCCGGCCACCGGCCTCCAGACCGGCACCGGCCACCGCTCTGCCGGCGTTGGCCGTTACTACCCGGGCCACTCCGGCCGGCGCCCTCCAGCCCCCCACCGACCACCACCCCGCCGACCCCGGCCACTACCGCCCGGGCCGCTCCACCCACCACTCCGCCGACCTCGGCCGTTACCGCCCGGGCCGCTTCCGGCCACCGCACTCCGGACCGCTCTCGGTCGCCGCCGCCCGGGAGTCCGTCACTCCCCCGGCCACTCCGGCTTGCGTCGTTCGTTGAAGGCCGCGACGCCCTCCGCCCGGTCACCGGAGAACGCCGTGGTCCGCCACGCCGCGTCCTCGACCTCCAGCCCGGCTCGCAGATCCAGCCCCTGCCCCAGCCGCAGCGCCCGCTTCGCGGCCCGCAGCCCCACCGGCGAGTTCCCGGCGATCCGGACGGCCAGCGCCAGGGCCTCCTCCCGGTCCCGTCCCTCCTCCACCACCCGGTCCACGAGCCCCAGCTCCCCGGCCTCCGCGGCCTCCACCCGCCGCGCGGAGAAGATCAGCTCAGCCGCCCGGGCCGCCCCCACCCGCCGCGGCAGCAGCTGCGTCCCGCCGCCCCCGGGGATGACCCCGACCGACACCTCCGGCAGCCCCACCACCGCGGTCCGGTCCGCCACGATCACGTCGCACGCCAGCGCCAGCTCGAACCCGCCGCCCAGCGCGAAACCGTGCACCGCCGCCACCGTCGGCACCGGCAGCTCCAGCACCCCGGTGTACGCCGCGCGGGTCACGGGCCGCTGCCGCAGCAGATCCGCGTCACTGAACGAGTTCCGCTCCTTCAGGTCGGCCCCTACACAGAAGGCCCGCTCGTGCGTCGAGGTCAAGACGACCGCCCGCACCTCCCGGTCCTCCCCCAGCGCCGCGCACGCCCCGGAAATGGACCGCGCCATCTCGGTCGACACCGCGTTCATGGCCTTGGGGCGGTCGAGGACGAGCTCCGCGACATGCCCCTGCTCGTGCCGCCGCACCAGCACGAACTCCCCGAACCGTTCCTCACTCATGACACCCTCCGGTTAACGCGGGTTAACACAAACCGACGCTCAGATCATCGCAGCCGCACCCCGCCGGCGAAAGAGCGGACGCGCCCGGTTCCCTCTCCCCTCCCGCCCACCCGTTCGAGTGACATCACCCCAACTCCACCCCGACCGCGCAAGGGAGCGCATAACGTGCGTCCGCCATGGCGCACAGGGGGCGCGTGCGCATCGGGGAGGAACCGTGATGACGACGAACACGCCGGCGAGGCCGCAGCAGGACACAACGGCCGCGCGGCAACGCCGACCGCTGCCGGCCGCGCCCCACGAGCCGTCCCCGGCGGAAACCGGCCCCCTCACCCCGCGCCCCCGGGGCCGGCACCGCAAGCCCCGCCCCCGCAAGGCCCTGCTCGCCGCCGGCGGCCTCGCCCTGGCCGCGGGCGTCCTGAGCCTCGTACGCCTGACCTCGGGAACCGGCCCGGACGGCGGCGTCGGCGCCGTCGAGGCCGAGCCCCGCCCGGACCCGGTCGTCTCCGGCACGGACGAGACCCCCGGCACAGCGGCGGCCCGGCCGGACACGCCCGAGGCGGGCCCTTCGTCCCCCACCGCCCTCGGCGGCCTCACCCCGTCACCGGTCACCAGGGGGGCGGGGCAGGCCCCGTCCGCCCCGGCCGGGCATTCCGGCCGGACAACCGACACGCCCACCGCCCCCGAGCCCGGCACCTCGCCCCGCCCCGCCCCGGCGAATCCCCCGGCGGACCCCCCGGCCCAGCCGCCCCGGGACGACGCACCCCGCCCGGCCCCGACCGCACCCGCGCCGCCGAGCCGGACCGCGCCCACCCCGACACCCGGTCCCGGCGAACCGGACGAGCCGCGGAAACCACAGAAGCCACAGGACCCCGGCCTGTGCGTGCCGGTCATCGGCCTGTGCGCGGACCCACCCGTCGACCGCCGCTGACGACGCGCCGACGGCACACCGGGGAGCGGCTACGGCGCGGCTACGGCGCCGCGTCCCGCCGCGTGAGCAGCCACGGCTCCACGACGCCCAGTCCACGCACCGGCCGCTGCCACATCGGCTGCAGCGCGAACCGGTAGACGGGCGGCTCCTCGCCCTCCTTCTCCGCCGCCGCGGCCTCCTCGGCCGCCTCCGCCTCGGAGGCCGGGGCGTCCTGCGTGCGGATCAGCTCCTCGGCGAACGCGGTGTCGACGAGGACGGCGTCCTTCGGAGCTATCGAGGTGAGCCGGGACGCCAGGTTCACGGTCGTACCGAAGACATCACCCATTCGGGTGGTCACGGTGCCGAACGCCATGCCGACGCGCAGCTCCGGCATGGTCTCGTCGTGCGCCATGGTCTCGATCAGCCGCAGCGCGATCTCGGCGGCCGTGCCGGCGTCGTCGGCGGCGTACAGCACCTCGTCGCCGAGGGTCTTGATCAGCCGTCCGCCGTTGGCGGCCACCAGGTCGGCGGCCGTCGTCTCGAAGGCCTCGACCAGCTCGCCGAGCTCCTCCTCCTCCATCCGGCGGGTCAGCCGCGTGAAGCCGACCAGGTCGGCGAAGCCGACGGCCAGCCGCCGGTCGACCATCTCCTCGTCGTCGGCGGCCTGCACGACCCGTCCGGCCGAGGCGGCGAGCTGGCGGCGCCAGACGTAGACCAGGAACTCCTCCAGCTCGGGCAGGAGCAGCTCGACGATCGGATACGTCACCTCGGTGCGCGTCATGCCCGGCTCGGGCGGCTCGGTCAGGCCCTCCAGGAAGGAGTCGATCTGCCACTCGGCGAGCCGCGCGGTGGTCTGTCCGGTGGAGCGGGCCACCTGGACGGCCATCGCCTCGCTCAGCAGCCCGGCCTCGACGAGACCGGCCAGGCGCCGTAGGGCCAGGACGTCCGCCTCCGTGAGGGCCCTGGCCTGCCCGATGTCGGCGAAGCCCATCGCCCGCCAGAAGCGGGAGGCCAGTTCCATGGAGACGCCGGCGCTGCGGGCCGCCTGGAACGGGGTGTAGCGGCGCTCGGCGCCCAGGATGAGCTGTTCCAGCCGCAGGGCGAGTGGATCCTCGCCGGGGTCGGCGCCCTGCGCGTCCGTGCCGGAGCCCGAGTCGTCGACGGTCACGCGTGCTGCCCTTCCGATCTGTCACGGTCATGTATCGACCGGCCTCAACTCTACGGCAGGTGTGCGCCAGCTCACTCCGTTGGTTCTGCCGACGGGTGAGGTGCCGGGCGCCGTCCGGGTGCACGGCGTTTCCCACCGCCCCCAGAGGGCTCCGCCCCCGGACCCCCCATCGGCCTGAACGGTCTCGTCCTCGATCGCCGGACGGGCTGGAGACACCTGGCCGGCCGCTTGGCCTCAAGCAGGCCGCAAGTGCACGATGTCCCCCGCCCCGACCGGCTCCTGCACCCCCTCCCCCGTGGCCAGCACCAACCGCCCGTCCCCGTCCACCGCGACGGCTTCCCCCAACACCGCCCGATCCCCCGGCAGCTCCGCCCGCACCACCCTCCCGAGCGTCGCGCACCCGGCGGCGTACGCCTCCTGCAACCCGCTCACACTCGGGTCGCCCCCGGCCGCACGCCACTTCCCGTACCACTCCTCCAGGGAACGAAGCACGCCCCGCAGCAGTGGATCGCGGTCCGTGCTCACGGCCCCGGCCAGCGCCAGCGACCCGGCCGTCGGCACGGGCAGCTCGTCCGCCCTCAGCGTGACGTTGATGCCGACCCCGATGACGACCCCGTCGTCACCGGCCCGCTCGGCGAGGATCCCGCCGGCCTTGCGTTCCTCTCCCCCGACGGTGACCAGCAGGTCGTTCGGCCACTTCAGCGCCGTGTCGACACCCGCCGCCCGGGCCAGTCCCGTCGCCACCGCCACCCCCGTGAGCAGCGGCAGCCAGCCCCACCGGGCCACCGGCACCTCGGCCGGGGTGAGCAGGACGGAGAAGAACAGGCCCGAACGCGGCGGCGCGGTCCACTGGCGGTCCAGGCGCCCGCGCCCGGCCGTCTGCTCCTCGGCGACCAGTACGGCCCCCTCCACGGCCTCACCCCCGGCCGCCCGGGCGACCAGGTCGGAGTTGGTCGAGCCGGTGCGCTGGACGACCTCCACCCGCGACCACAGCCCTCCCTGCCGCACCAGACCCCGGCGCAGGCCGGTGACGTTGAGGGGCGGCCGGTCCAGGTCGGACCAGCGGCTTCCGTTCGGCTCTGATGCATCTCGCGGCGTCATGCAAGCCACCCTAGGTGTGGTAAACGCCGCACTGCCGATGTGGAGGGCCCCCACTACTCTACGGATGAGTAACCGTCCCCCCTTTTGAGCAGGCAGGGAGCCGCATCCCGATGTCCGAGCCGGAAGAGCAGCAGCAGCCTGACATTCACACGACCGCGGGCAAACTCGCGGATCTGAAGCGCCGCATCGATGAGGCGACGCACGCCGGCTCCGCACGCGCCGTCGAGAAGCAGCACGCCAAGGGCAAACTGACGGCCCGTGAGCGGATCGAGCTCCTGCTCGACGAGGGCTCGTTCGTCGAGCTCGACGAGTTCGCCCGGCACCGCTCCACCAACTTCGGCCTCGACAGGAACCGGCCGTACGGCGACGGCGTCGTCACCGGCTACGGCACGGTCGACGGCCGCCCGGTCGCCGTGTTCTCGCAGGACTTCACCGTCTTCGGCGGGGCGCTGGGCGAGGTCTACGGGCAGAAGATCGTCAAGGTGATGGACTTCGCGCTGAAGACCGGCTGCCCGGTCATCGGCATCAACGACTCCGGCGGCGCCCGCATCCAGGAGGGCGTGGCCTCCCTCGGCGCCTACGGCGAGATCTTCCGCCGCAACACCCACGCCTCCGGCGTCATCCCGCAGATCAGCCTGGTCGTCGGGCCGTGCGCGGGCGGTGCGGTCTACTCCCCGGCCATCACCGACTTCACGGTCATGGTCGACCAGACCTCGCACATGTTCATCACCGGCCCCGACGTCATCAAGACGGTCACCGGCGAGGACGTCGGCTTCGAGGAGCTGGGCGGCGCCCGGACCCACAACGCGACCTCCGGCGTGGCCCACCACATGGCCGGGGACGAGAAGGACGCGATCGAGTACATCAAGCAGTTGCTGTCGTACCTGCCGTCCAACAACCTCTCCGAGCCGCCCGCCTTCCCCGAGGAGGCGGACCTGGAGGTCACGGACGAGGACCGCGAGCTGGACACGATCGTCCCGGACAGCGCGAACCAGCCCTACGACATGCACACGGTGATCGAGCACGTCCTGGACGACGCCGAGTTCTTCGAGACGCAGCCGCTGTACGCGCCGAACATCGTCACCGGCTTCGGCCGGGTCGAGGGCCGGCCGGTGGGCATCGTCGCCAACCAGCCGATGCAGTTCGCCGGCTGCCTGGACATCAAGGCCAGCGAGAAGGCGGCCCGCTTCGTGCGGACCTGCGACGCCTTCAACGTCCCGGTGCTGACCTTCGTCGACGTCCCCGGCTTCCTGCCCGGCGTCGACCAGGAGCACGACGGCATCATCCGCCGCGGCGCCAAGCTGATCTACGCCTACGCCGAGGCGACCGTCCCGCTCATCACGGTCATCACCCGCAAGGCCTTCGGCGGCGCCTACGACGTCATGGGCTCCAAGCACCTCGGCGCCGACCTCAACCTGGCCTGGCCCACCGCCCAGATCGCCGTCATGGGCGCCCAGGGCGCGGTCAACATCCTGCACCGCCGCACCCTGGCCGAGGCCGAGGCGAACGGGGAGGACCTGGAGACGGTCCGCGCCCGGCTGATCCAGGAGTACGAGGACACGCTCCTCAACCCCTACGTCGCGGCCGAGCGCGGCTACGTCGACGCCGTGATCCTGCCGTCCGAGACCCGCCGGCACGTCGTCAGGGGTCTGCGTCAACTGCGCACGAAGCGGGAATCCCTGCCTCCGAAGAAGCACGGCAACATCCCCCTCTAGCCACCAGGAGCCCATATGACGATCAAGGTCGTACGGGGCAACCCGACCCCGGAGGAGCTGGCCGCCGCCCTGGCGGTGGTCAGAGCGCGCGCCGCGGCGGCGGCCGCCCTGCCGCCCGGCGCGCCGACGCCCCGCGACTCCTGGTCCGACCCGTCCCGCATCGCCGCTCACCGCCTGCCCCAGCCGGGGCCGACGGCCTGGGGCCGTACGTACTGGCCGGGCTGAGACTCTCAGGGGCGCGGGGACCCGCGCACGGCGGAACGACGCGGGGCGCGATCTGAGTACCTCTACTCAGGCGCCCCGCCCCGCCAGGCCGCACGCTGGACTCATGCTGTGGTCCGACCCCGAGAACGAACCGCCCGAGGAACTGCGCGACACGCAGGACATGCTGCGGCGGCTGAGCGTTCTCCTGGCCTCGGCCATGGTGCTGGTGATGCTCGTGATCGGCGTGAGGTGAGGGAGCGCCGTGCCGCCGATACGCTGAACGCATGACAGACCAGCCGCGCCGCCGACTCGTTCTCGCCTCCCAGTCCCCCGCCCGGCTCGGCCTGCTCCGCCAGGCCGGCCTCGCCCCCGAGGTGATCGTGAGCGGCGTCGACGAGGACGCCGTCACCGCTCCCACCCCGGCCGAGCTGGCCCTCGCCCTCGCCGAGGCGAAGGCCTCCGTCGTGGCGGCCCGGCCGGACGTCAAGGGCGCCCTGGTGATCGGCTGCGACTCCGTGCTCGACCTGGACGGCCGGGCCCTCGGCAAGCCCGCCGACGCCGAGGAGGCCGCGGCCCGCTGGAAGGCGATGCGCGGCCGGGCCGGCACCCTGCAGACCGGCCACTGCGTCTACGACACGCGCACCGGCCGGTACGTCTCCGCCACCGCGTCGACCGTCGTCCACTTCGGCGAGCCCAGCGACGAGGAGATCGCCGCCTATGTGGCCTCCGGCGAACCCCTCCACGTCGCCGGGGCGTTCACCCTGGACGGCCGTTCGGCCCCGTTCATCGACGGCATCGACGGCGACCACGGCAACGTCATCGGCATCAGCCTGCCCCTGGTCCGGCGGCTCCTGGCCGACCTGGGCGTCGGCATCACGGAGTTGTGGGCGCCGGCGCAGAGGTGACCGGGGGCCCGCCGTCTCCCGCCCCGCCCCGGGGCGCCGCGTCGGCGGGCTCGGCAGGCTCGGCCGGACGGTCGTAGGTCATCAGCAGCAGCACGATCAGGGCGAACACCAGCACCATGAGCAGGAACGCCGGCCAGCCGACGAGCCCCCAGGTGAAGGCGCCCAGCAGTGCGTGCACGACCGCCGCGCTGATCAGCAGCACACGTCCGAAGCCCGCCGGGGGCCGGTCGCGCACCGCCACGAGCAGGGCGACCAGGCCGCACAGCGCGAAGTAGAGGCCGAAGGCGATCCCGCCGATCTTCGACGACACCGACATCATGTGCGGGTCGAGTCCGGCCAGCGACATGTCCTGCCGGTCGACGACGACCCCCAGGAACCAGTTGAGCGCCGCGACGCCGAACGCCTCGGCGAACAGCACCACCGCCACGACCCACGCCACCGGCCTGCGCACCACCGCGCCCACCCTCTTCCGTTCGGGACATCGCGAACGCTACTCACCGGTAAACCCCGGGACAAGGGTCCGGGAGCGGGCAAAGAATCATTGGGCCATTCGTAGGGACTCCACAAAGAAACGGAGTGGCCCGCAGCACGTGATGACAGAGACCTCGACCACAGGGGACGGCTAGGGTTTCCCGGAGGAGCACTGCGTTCCGCGGTGCGACAAGGGATTTCGCGGGTCGAGCGGGCCTCGCATCACGCTCCGTGTGGGCAAGCTCACCACTGGGGACGGGTCGAAGTGCCGTGTCGGCAGTCCCTAAACTCGGCTTGTTTCAAGGAGGGAGCCTCAATCGTGCGCAAGGTGCTCATCGCCAACCGTGGCGAAATCGCTGTCCGCGTGGCCCGGGCCTGCCGGGACGCCGGGATCGCGAGCGTGGCCGTCTACGCCGACCCGGACCGGGACGCTCTGCATGTCCGCGCCGCGGATGAGGCGTTCGCCCTGGGCGGTGACACCCCGGGAACCAGCTATCTCGACATCGAGAAGGTGCTGAAGGCCGCCCGGGAATCGGGCGCGGACGCGATCCACCCCGGCTACGGCTTCCTCTCCGAGAACGCCGAGTTCGCCCAGGCGGTCCTGGACGCGGGCCTGATCTGGATCGGCCCGCCGCCGCAGGCCATCCGCGACCTCGGCGACAAGGTCGCCGCCCGGCACATCGCGCAGCGCGCGGGCGCCCCGCTCGTGGCGGGCACGCCCGACCCGGTGTCCGGCGCCGACGAGGTCGTCGCCTTCGCCGAGGAGCACGGGCTGCCGATCGCCATCAAGGCCGCGTTCGGCGGCGGCGGCCGCGGCCTGAAGGTCGCGCGCACCCTGGAAGAGGTCCCGGAGCTGTACGACTCGGCCGTCCGTGAGGCCGTGGCGGCCTTCGGCCGCGGCGAGTGCTTCGTCGAGCGCTACCTGGACAAGCCCCGGCACGTCGAGACCCAGTGCCTGGCCGACCGGCACGGCAACGTGGTGGTCGTCTCCACCCGTGACTGCTCCCTGCAGCGCCGCCACCAGAAGCTGGTCGAGGAGGCCCCCGCGCCGTTCCTCTCGGAGGACCAGGTCGCCCAGCTGTACCGCGCGTCGAAGGCGATCCTGAAGGAGGCCGGCTACGTCGGCGCCGGCACGGTCGAGTTCCTCGTCGGCAACGACGGCACGATCTCCTTCCTGGAGGTCAACACCCGTCTGCAGGTGGAGCACCCGGTCACCGAGGAGGTCGCCGGCATCGACCTGGTGCGCGAGATGTTCCGCATCGCCGACGGTGAGGAGCTGGGCTACGACGACCCGCCGCTGCGCGGTCACTCGTTCGAGTTCCGCATCAACGGCGAGGACCCGGGCCGCAACTTCCTGCCGGCGCCCGGCACGGTCACGACGTTCGCCCCGCCGTCCGGCCCGGGCGTGCGCCTGGACGCGGGCGTGGAGTCCGGCTCGGTCATCGGCCCGGCGTGGGACTCCCTGCTGGCGAAGCTGATCGTCACGGGCCGCACGCGCAAGGAGGCCCTGGAGCGGGCCGCGCGTGCGCTGGAGGAGTTCCAGGTCGAGGGCATGGCCACGGCGATCCCGTTCCACCGGGCGGTGGTGAAGGATCCGGCGTTCGCGCCCGAGCTCACCGGTTCGGCCGACCCGTTCACGGTCCACACCCGCTGGATCGAGACGGAGTTCGTCAACGAGATCAAGCCCTTCACCGCGCCGGCCGACGCCGAGGCGGACGAGGAGCCGGGCCGCGAGACGGTGGTCGTCGAGGTCGGCGGCAAGCGCCTGGAGGTCTCCCTCCCGTCGTCGCTGGGCATGTCCCTGGCCCGCACGGGCCTCGCGGCGGGCGCCAAGCCCAAGCGTCGCGCGGCGAAGAAGTCGGGCCCCGTCGCCTCCGGTGACACGCTCGCCTCGCCGATGCAGGGCACGATCGTCAAGGTCGCGGTGGAGGAGGGCCAGGAGGTCAAGGAAGGCGACCTGGTCGTCGTCCTGGAGGCCATGAAGATGGAGCAGCCCCTCAACGCCCACAAGTCCGGCACGATCAAGGGTCTGTCGGCGGAGATCGGCGCGTCGGTGACATCGGGCGCGGCGATCTGCGAGATCAAGGACTGACCGCTCCACCGCGTCGCCTACGGCGCGGCCCCGGGTCGGGGCCGCGCCGGTGGGTGCGGGTGCACCCAGCTGCGGGCATGCGTGCCGCCGGGGGGGCACGGGTGGGCGCAGCGCCCCGTACCGCCGGATTGCGCAACGCCCCGGCGTGGGCGACAGCGCCGAGCACCCGGCGACCGGCGGGGACTCAGCCCACTGCCGCGCCGCTCAGCGCCGCCGCAGGTCCGCCACCCGCGCCCGCTCCGACCCCGGCCCCTGCTCCCCGAGCATCGAGGTGGACCGCAAGCCGCCGTTCCCGCCCCCCGGCACCTGCCGCCGGGGCCCGGGCAACGGCACGTCCCGGCGCTGCTGACGCGCCGGGACGGCATCACCCCCGCCCGCAGACCCCGCGGAACCCCCCTGCCCGCCGGCCACGGCGATCTGCACGCCCTGGTCGGCCAGTGCCTGGAGCTCCGTGGCCGCACGCTCGTCATGAGCGGGCGGCTCGTCCGTCACTAGGCGCGTGATGAGGTCCGTCGGCACGGTCTGGAACATCGTGTCCGTCCCGAGCTTGGTGTGGTCCGCGAGGACCACGACCTCCGCGGCGGCCTGCACCAGCGCCCGGTCGACGGACGCCGACAGCATGTTGGACGTGGACAGCCCCCGCTCGGCGGTCAGCCCTGCCCCGGAGAGGAAGGCCCGGGACACGCGCAGCCCGTGCAGGGACTGCTCCGCCCCGCTGCCCACCAGGGCGTAGTTCGAACCGCGGAGCGTACCGCCGGTCATCACGACCTCGACCCGGTTGGCGTGGGCCAGGGCCTGCGCCACGAGCAGCGAGTTGGTGACGACGGTCAGGCCGGGCACCCGGGCGAGCCGGCGGGCCAGCTCCTGGGTCGTCGTACCCGCCCCGACCACGATCGCCTCCCCCTCTTCCACGAGATTCGCGGCGAGGTCGGCGATGGCGGTCTTCTCGGCGGTCGCGAGATGGGACTTCTGCGGAAAGCCGGACTCCCGCGTGAAACCGCCCGGCAGTACCGCACCGCCGTGCCGGCGGTCGAGGAGTCCTTCTGCCTCCAGCGCGCGCACGTCCCGCCGTACGGTCACTTCGGAGGTCTGGACGACGCGGGCGAGCTCACGGAGCGACACGGCCCCGTTCGCTCGCACCATTTCGAGGATCAATTGGCGACGTTCTGCAGCGAACACGAAACTGACAGTAACGCCAGCGACCGTCTGCTTTCAGCAGTTTGCGCTGAATAGCAGAAGATGTTCGCACCGAGCACCGGGAAGTGGTATAAGGCCCAGTCGCCCCGCCTATGCCGCACGCATGGTCGAACACACCCCGTGACGGCGAGGAGCCGGTTTCGGCCTCAGCCGTCGCCGTTCATCTTCCGGGTGTGCAACTGCCGTGCCACCTCGGCGATCGAGCCCGACAAGGAGGGGTAGACGGTGAAGGCGTTCGCGATCTGTTCGACCGTCAGATTGTTGTCGACCGCGATCGAGATGGGGTGGATCAGTTCCGAGGCGCGCGGCGCCACGACCACGCCACCGACCACGATGCCCGTGCCCGGGCGGCAGAAGATCTTGACGAAGCCGTCGCGGATGCCCTGCATCTTGGCGCGCGGGTTGCGCAGCAGCGGCAGCTTCACGGCCCGGGCGTCGATCTTCCCGGCGTCGACGTCGGCCTGGGTGTAGCCGACGGTGGCGATCTCCGGGTCGGTGAAGACGTTCGACGAGACGGTCTTCAGGTTCAGCGGGGCCACGGCGTCGCCCAGGAAGTGGTACATGGCGATGCGTCCCTGCATGGCGGCCACGGACGCGAGGGCGAACACCCCGGTCACGTCGCCGGCCGCGTACACGCCGGGAGCGGTCGTGCGCGAGACCTTGTCGGTCCAGATGTGACCGGACTCGCGCAGCCGGACCCCGGCCTCCTCCAGCCCCATGCCGGAGCTGTTCGGAACCGCTCCGACGGCCATGAGGCAGTGCGAACCGGTGATGACCCGCCCGTCGGAGAGGGTCACCTCGACCCGGTCCCCGACCCGCTTCGCGGACTGCGCCCGGGTGCGTCCCATGACGTTCATGCCGCGCCGCCGGAAGACCTCCTCCAGCACGGCGGCCGCGTCCGGGTCCTCACCCGGCAGCACCCGGTCCCGCGACGACACGAGCGTCACCTTCGACCCGAGCGCCTGGTAGGCACCGGCGAACTCGGCACCGGTCACACCCGACCCGACCACGATCAGCTCCTCGGGGAGCTCGTCGAGGTCGTACACCTGGGTCCAGTTCAGGATCCGCTCGCCGTCGGGCTGGGCGTCGGGCAGCTCGCGGGGATGCCCACCGGTGGCGATGAGCACGGCATCCGCCGTCAAGGTCTCCTCGGTCCCGTCAGCGGCGCGCACCACGACCTTGCGCGACCCGTCGAGCGCCTGCATGCCCTCCAGCCGCCCGCGCCCGCGCAGGACACGCGCCCCGGCACGGGTCACGGAGGCGGTGATGTCGTGGGACTGGGCGAGCGCCAGCCGCTTCACACGCCGGTTGACCTTGCCCAGGTCGACACCGACGACCCGGGCGGCCTGCTCGATGTGGGGGGTGTCGTCGGCGACGATGATGCCCAGCTCCTCGTAGGAGGAGTCGAAGGTGGTCATCACCTCGGCCGTGGCGATCAGAGTCTTCGACGGCACGCAGTCGGTGAGCACCGACGCCCCGCCGAGGCCGTCCTGGTCGACGACGGTCACCTCCGCGCCGAGTTGGGCGGCCACCAGGGCCGCTTCGTATCCGCCGGGTCCGCCACCGATGATCACGATCCGAGTCACGTACTCCATTGTCCCGCACCCCCCGGCGAGGCACCGCCCCGGGGCGGCTCTGTTACGCGAGTGACGCCGTTCGGCCTGCCGTACGCTCTCCCCATGTCGCTCTACGCCGCGTACGCCGGCAACCTCGACGCGCGGCTGATGTCCCGCCGCGCCCCGCACTCGCCGCTGCGCGCCACCGGCTGGCTGAACGGTTGGCGACTGACCTTCGGCGGCGAGCACATGGGCTGGGAGGGCGCCCTGCCGACGATCGTGGAGGACCCCCTCTGCCAGGTCTTCGTCTCGCTCTACGACATCGCCCCCATGGACGAGGAGTCGCTGGACCGCTGGGAGGGCGTGGGCCTCGACATCTACCGCCGCACGCGCGTACGGGTGCACACCCTGGACGGTGAGGAGTCCGCCTGGGCCTTCACCCTGAACGCGTACGAGGGCGGCCTGCCCTCCGCCCGCCACCTGGGCGAGATCGCCGACGCGGCGGAGTCGGCGGGCGCCCCGCACGACTACGTGATGGAGCTCCGCAAGCGCCCCTGCTGAGGGACCGCCTCGTCGGAAACGACAAGACAACGATCGCCACCCCGTCAGCTCCACCATCTACGCGCGTAGGCAATCACCGGCTACCCTCGTCGGCGTGAACGCATCTCTTCTTCCGGACGACATCCAGGGCGACCCCCACGCGGCCGCCGACGCCGCCGCGGCCCGCCTGCGCGAACTCACGGGCGCCGAGACCCACGACGTCGCCCTCGTGATGGGCTCCGGCTGGGCCCCGGCCGTCGACGCCCTGGGTGCCCCCGAGGCCGAGCTCCAGGTCACCGAACTGCCCGGGTTCCCGCCGCCGGCGGTCGAGGGGCACGGCGGCAAGATCCGCTCCTACCGGATCGGCAACAAGCGCGCCCTGGTCTTCCTGGGCCGTACGCACTACTACGAGGGCCGCGGGGTCGCCGCCGTCGCCCACGGCGTCCGCACCGCCGTGTCGGCCGGCTGCAAGACGATCGTCCTGACCAACGGCTGCGGCGGCCTGCGCGAGGGCATGCGCCCCGGCCAGCCGGTCCTGATCAGCGACCACATCAACCTCACCGCCACCTCCCCCATCATCGGCGCCAACTTCGTCGACCTCACCGACCTGTACTCCCCGCGCCTGCGCGCCCTGTGCAAGGAGGTCGACCCCACGCTGGAGGAGGGCGTCTACGCCCAGTTCCCCGGCCCGCACTACGAGACGCCGGCCGAGATCCGCATGGCCCGTGTCATCGGCGCGGACCTGGTGGGCATGTCGACGGTCCTGGAGGCGATCGCCGCACGCGAGGCGGGCGCGGAGGTCCTGGGCATCTCCCTGGTGACCAACCTGGCGGCGGGCATGACGGGCGAGCCCCTGAACCACGAAGAGGTTCTCCAGGCGGGCCGCGACTCCGCCACCCGGATGGGCTCCCTGCTCGCCCAGGTCCTGGGACGCCTGTAAGGGCACCCGGCGGGCGCTGATCCGGCGCCCGCAGCGGAAGCCGGGACGCGCCCGCACCCGCCGGACGACGGAAGGGGCCGTGTCGGGGGGTGTCCGCCCGCAGCGGTTGGCGCGTCGACGAACAGTCAGTCGGCGTCCGACCCCCATCGCGCCGTTCCGAGGACGGACACCCCCCGGCGCGGCCCCGACCCACCACCCGGCGGCACGCGCTGCGCGCACCCCGCCCCACCCGCGCAGGCCGCCGCAGGCACCCACCCGCACCCGCACCCCACCCGCACCCACGACAACCGGAGAGGCTGACCCACACCGTGCACGACGAACTCATCGCACAGGCCCAGGCGTGGCTCACCGAGGACCCCGACCCGGACACCCGCACCGAGCTCGCCCGCCTCATCGACGCCCGGGACCACACCGAACTCGCCGCCCGCTTCAGCGGCACCCTCCAGTTCGGCACCGCCGGCCTCCGCGGCGAACTCGGCGCCGGCCCCATGCGCATGAACCGCACGGTCGTCATCCGCGCCGCCGCCGGCCTCGCCGCGTACCTCAAGAAGCAGGGGACCCCGCACGGGGACGACACGGCCGGCCTCGTCGTCATCGGCTACGACGCCCGGTACAAGTCGCGCGACTTCGCCCTCGACACCGCCGCCGTCATGACCGGCGCCGGCCTGCGCGCGGCGATCCTCCCCCGCCCCCTGCCCACGCCCGTCCTCGCCTTCGCGATAAGGCACCTCGGCGCGGTCGCCGGCGTGGAGGTCACCGCCAGCCACAACCCGCCGCGCGACAACGGCTACAAGGTGTACCTCGGCGACGGCTCCCAGATCGTCCCCCCGGCGGACATCGACATCGCCGCGGAGATCGCCGCCGTCCCGTCCCTCACCACCGTCCGCCGCCCCACCGAAGGCTGGGACACCCTCGACGACAGCGTCCTCGACGCCTACCTCGCCCGCACGGACGCCGTCCTCGCCGAGGGCTCCCCCCGCACCGCCCGCACGGTGTACACGGCGATGCACGGCGTCGGCAAGGACGTCCTGCTGGCCGCCTTCGCCCGCGCCGGCTTCCCGGAACCGGTCCTCGTCGCCGAGCAGGCCGACCCCGACCCGGACTTCCCGACCGTCGCGTTCCCCAACCCGGAGGAGCCCGGCGCGATGGACCTGGCGTTCGCCAAGGCCCGCGAGACCTCCCCGGACCTGATCATCGCCAACGACCCGGACGCGGACCGCTGCGCCGTCGCCGTACAGGACGGCACCGACTGGCGCATGCTCCGCGGTGACGAGGTCGGCGCGCTCCTCGCCGCCCACCTGGTCCGGCGCGGCGCGACCGGCACGTTCGCGGAGTCGATCGTCTCGTCGTCCCTGCTCGGCCGTATCGCCGAGAAGGCGGGCCTGCGCCACGTCGAGACGCTGACCGGCTTCAAGTGGATCGCCCGCGCGGAGGGCCTGCGCTACGGCTACGAGGAGGCCCTCGGCTACTGCGTGGACCCCGACGGCGTCCGCGACAAGGACGGCATCACGGCGGCGCTCCTGGTCACGGAACTGGCCTCGCAGCTGAAGGAGGAGGGCCGCACCCTCCTCGACCTGCTGGACGACCTGGCGGTGGAGCACGGCCTGCACGCGACGGACCAGCTGTCGGTCCGCGTGGAGGACCTCTCCCTCATCGCGGCGGCCATGACCCGCCTGCGCGAACAGCCCCCGACCGAGCTCGCCGGTCTGGCGATCACCCGCACCGACGACCTCACCCAGGGCTCGGACACCCTCCCGCCCACGGACGGCCTGCGCTACACGCTCGAAGGCGCCCGGGTCATCGTCCGCCCGAGCGGCACCGAGCCGAAGCTGAAGTGCTACCTGGAGGTCGTCGTCCCGGTCGCCTCGCACGCCGGCCTCCCCGAGGCCCGCGCGAAGGCCACGGACGTACTGGAGTCGATCAAGCGCGACCTGTCGGCGGCGGCGGGCATCTGACCCGAGGGGCGCCCGGCCAGCCGCCGAGCGCCCCACCACCGCAGGCCCCCGACACCGCCGACCGCCCAACCACCGGACGCCCCCCGACACCGCCGAGCGCCGAACCACCGCACGCCCCTCGACACCGCCGCGCGCCCAACCACCGGACGCCCCCCCGACACCGCCGAGCGCCGAACCACCGGACGCCCCCCGACACCGCCGACCGCCCAACCACCGGACACCCCCCGGGCGCCCGACCGCCCACCGGCACGGGGCTCCATGGCCGGCCCCAGGAGCCCCGTTCAGAAACCCCTCCTCGCAGCCTCCCGCCGCTGCCGCTCGCCCAGGGGTGTCAGAGAGAGGTCCTCGACCGACGACCTGAGGTTCCCCGTAGCCGTACCCGCGCTGCTCCACCCAGGCCCGCGCGGCGTTCCCGGCCCGCTCCGTTTTCAGGGCCGCCCGGCCCGCCGGCCCACCACCACCAGAATCGGCACCGCCCCGGCGCCCGGCCCGCCGGAACCGTCAGCCCACCGCCACAAGAACCAGCACCAGGACCGCCCCCGCGGCCGCCGGGCCCAGGATCTCCCAGGCCCATCGCACGGTCACCTCACCCTGTGCCGACGCCGCCTCGCGCCGGTCCTCGTGCAGCGCGCGCAGGTCGTCCATGATCCGGTCGGTCTCGGCCCGCACCGGCCCGTCGGACACGGGCCCCGCATCGAAGCCGCCACCGAGCCCGGGCCGCGTTCCGGACGCGCCGCGGCCCCCGTCCTGCCCCATCTGCCGCCGCGCCTGCGCCGTCGCGCGCATCTCGCGCCGGGCGGCCTTCTTGCGAGCACGCAGCGAGACGGGCACAGCCCACAGCTGGTACTTCGCGCCGGACCCGGTGAGGACCTCGTTCGAGTAGGCGGACCTCAGCGAGGCGACCTGCCCCCAGGGCACCACGACGATCCGCCAGGGATTGCGGATCCGCAGCCGGTCGTGGCCCACGAACACGGCGGGCCGCAGCGTGAAGGCGACCACCAGCGGCACGACGAGGAGCAGCACGGCGAGGGCCAGCCAGGGCGTGCGGCCCTCGCCGTTGATCACCGCGTCGATGCCGATCCACGCGGCGATGGCGAGCAGCATCGCGCCACCGGCGATGGCCGGAACCGACCGGTGCACCCGGTCGCCGGACTCGGATTCCGAAGGCTGCGGCGCTGGTGACTGGGGTTCGGGGCTCGTCATGTCTCGATTCTGCCGGACCGGTTCCGCGCTCCGTCATCCGCCTGAGGGGAGTCGGAGGGCTGTACAGCCGCTACGCGCGTAGATATGCTCGTCTGGTGACCATGCCCAGTTCTGCACTCACCGCAGCTCACCCCCTCAAGGACGTCACCGCGTCCGACAGCGCGCTGCGCCGCTTCCTCCACGGGCTCCCGGGCGTCGACGCGGTCGGACTCGAAGGACGTGCGGCCTCCCTCGGGACGCGTTCGATCAAGACGACCGCGAAGGCGTACGCGATCGACCTCGCCATCTCGATGGTCGACCTGACGACGCTGGAAGGCGCGGACACCCCGGGCAAGGTCCGGGCGCTCGGCGCGAAGGCGGTCAGGCCCGATCCGACCGACCGTACGACGCCCTCGACGGCCGCGGTCTGCGTCTACCCCGACATGGTGGGCGTGGCCAAGGAGGCCGTCGCCGGCTCCGGCGTGAAGGTCGCCTCGGTGGCCACGGCGTTCCCGGCCGGCCGCGCCTCGCTCGACGTGAAGCTGGCCGACGTCCGCGAGGCCGTCGCCGCCGGCGCCGACGAGATCGACATGGTCATCGACCGCGGGGCGTTCCTCGCGGGGCGATACTTGAAGGTGTACGACGAGATCACCGCCGTGAAGGAGGCCTGCGGCAGCTCGGCGCGCCTGAAGGTCATCTTCGAGACGGGCGAGCTCTCGACGTACGACAACATCCGCCGCGCGAGCTGGCTCGGGATGCTGGCGGGGGCGGACTTCATCAAGACCTCCACCGGAAAGGTCGCGGTCAACGCGACCCCGGCGAACACGCTGCTGATGCTGGAGGCGGTGCGCGACTTCCGCGCCCAGACCGGCATCCAGGTCGGCGTGAAGCCGGCCGGCGGCATCCGCACCTCCAAGGACGCCATCAAGTTCCTCGTGCTGGTCAACGAGACGGCGGGCGAGGACTGGCTGGACAACCACTGGTTCCGCTTCGGCGCCTCCTCGCTCCTCAACGACCTGCTGATGCAGCGCCAGAAGCTGGCCACCGGCCGCTACTCCGGTCCCGACTACGTGACGGTGGACTGAGACCCCATGAGCATGGACAACGTGTCATCCGTATTCGCATACGCCCCGGCCCCCGAGTCGCGCGCGATCGTCGACATCGCGCCCTCCTACGGCCTGTTCATCGACGGCGAGTTCGTCGAGGCGGCGGACGGCAAGGTCTTCAAGACCGTCTCGCCGTCCTCCGAGGAGGTCCTGTCCGAGATCGCGCAGGCCGGTTCCGAGGACGTCGACCGCGCGGTGAAGGCCGCGCGCAGGGCGTTCGAGAAGTGGTCGGCGCTGCCCGGCTCGGAGCGCGCCAAGTACCTGTTCCGCATCGCGCGGATCATCCAGGAGCGATCCCGCGAGCTCGCCGTCCTCGAGACCCTCGACAACGGCAAGCCGATCAGGGAGACCCGCGACGCGGACCTGCCCCTGGTCGCGGCGCACTTCTTCTACTACGCGGGCTGGGCCGACAAGCTCGACCACGCGGGCTTCGGCCCGAACCCGCGCCCGCTCGGTGTCGCGGGCCAGGTCATCCCCTGGAACTTCCCGCTGCTGATGCTGGCGTGGAAGATCGCCCCGGCGCTCGCGACGGGCAACACGGTCGTGCTGAAGCCGGCCGAGACGACCCCGCTGTCCGCCCTGTTCTTCGCGGACATCTGCCGCCAGGCGGGCCTGCCGAGGGGCGTCGTCAACATCCTCCCCGGCTACGGCGACGCGGGCGCGGCGCTGGTGGCCCACCCCGACGTGAACAAGGTGGCCTTCACCGGCTCCACGGCCGTCGGCAAGGAGATCGCCCGCACGGTCGCCGGGACCAGGAAGAAGGTCACCCTGGAACTGGGCGGCAAGGGGGCGAACATCGTCTTCGACGACGCTCCGATCGACCAGGCCGTCGAGGGCATCGTCAACGGCATCTTCTTCAACCAGGGCCAGGTCTGCTGCGCCGGCAGCCGTCTGCTGGTCCAGGAGTCGATCCACGACGAGCTGCTCGACTCGCTCAAGCGGCGGCTGTCCACGCTGCGCCTGGGCGACCCGCTGGACAAGAACACCGACATCGGCGCGATCAACTCCGAGGAGCAGCTCACCCGCATCACCTCGCTCGTCGAGCAGGGCGAGGCGGAGGGCGCCGAGCGCTGGTCCCCGGCGTGCGAACTGCCGGAGAGCGGCTACTGGTTCGCCCCGACGCTGTTCACCAACGTCACCCAGGCGCACACCGTCGCCCGGGACGAGATCTTCGGCCCGGTGCTGTCGGTGCTGACGTTCCGCACTCCGGACGAGGCGGTCGCCAAGGCCAACAACACGCCGTACGGCCTGTCCGCCGGCATCTGGACGGAGAAGGGCTCGCGCATCCTGGCGGTCGCGAACAAGCTCCGCGCGGGCGTCGTCTGGTCCAACACGTTCAACAAGTTCGACCCGACCTCGCCGTTCGGTGGTTACAAGGAGTCGGGCTTCGGCCGCGAGGGCGGCCGCCACGGCCTGGAGGCGTACCTCGCCCCGTCGAGCCCGGAGGGCGAGCGTTAAATGAATGCAGTTGACCGTCTCAGTGTGTTCAAGACCTACAAGCTGTACGTCGGCGGGAAGTTCCCGCGTTCCGAGAGCGGCCGGGTGTACGAGGTGACCGACTCGAAGGGCAAGTGGCTGGCCAACGCGCCCCTCTCCTCCCGCAAGGACGCCAGGGACGCGGTCGTCGCGGCCCGCAAGGCGTTCGGCGGCTGGTCCGGGGCGACGGCGTACAACCGTGGCCAGGTGCTCTACCGCGTCGCCGAGATGCTGGAGGGCCGCCGGGACCAGTTCACCCGTGAGGTGGCCGACGCGGAGGGCCTGTCGAAGTCGAAGGCGGCCGTGGTCGTGGACGCCACGATCGACCGCTGGGTCTGGTACGCGGGCTGGACCGACAAGATCGCCCAGGTGGTCGGCGGCGGCAACCCGGTCGCGGGCCCGTTCTTCAACCTGTCCTCCCCCGAGCCGACGGGCGTGGTGGCGGTCCTGGCGCCCCAGGAGTCGTCCTTCCTGGGCCTGGTGTCGGTGCTCGCCCCGGTGATCGCCACCGGCAACACGGCGGTCGTGGTGGCCAGCGAGAAGGCTCCGCTGCCCGCGCTGTCCCTGGCCGAGGTGCTGGCCACCTCGGACGTCCCCGGCGGCGTGGTCAACGTCCTGTCGGGCCGCACGGCGGAGATCGCCACCCCGCTCGCCGCCCACCAGGACGTCAACGCGATCGACCTCGCGGGCGCCGACGAGGTCCTCGCCAGGGAGCTGGAGATCGCCGCGGCCGACAACCTCAAGCGCGTCCTCCGTCCACAGCCTGTGGATTACGCGCAGACGCCCGGCACCGACCGCATGACGGCGTTCCTGGAGACCAAGACGGTCTGGCACCCCACGGGGTCGCTGGGCGCGTCGGGTTCCTCCTACTAGGCGCCCCCACAGCTGAAGCCCCGGCTCTCCTCCGTCCGGGAGGGCCGGGGCTTCGCCGTGTGCGCGGCTGCTGCTGCGAGAGCAGCCCCGCCGCCTGTCCCACCACCGGGATGCTCGCGATCGACTGGGCCTGCGCCACCGGCCCCGTCAGCGCCTGGGACGTCATCGGCCTGAAGTCGGCGAGCTGGGTGCCGACGCCGTTGTCGAGCGGGTCCACTCCCGTGCCGGCGAGCGGGTTGGGCTTGAGGCCGGCGACCGGGCCGGTGACTTGACCACGCCGAGGAGGGACGTGGTGTCCGCCGCGGCCGTCGCCGTGCCCGCGCCCAGCGCCGCTCCCGGTGGCGAGGACGGCCGGAGCGCGCCGGGCGGTCGGCTTCTTGGGGGAGTCGTGGCGGGCCGTCGCCACCACCTTCTGACGCACTCGGTGACCGAACCAACGCGAAGGGTAGTTGAGGTGTGACGCGCGCATCAAAGCCGACCCGCGGGGTCGTACGGCCCCCGATGGATGCCTCACACTGGTGTCCCGTGAGTTCCCCTGCGTCCATACCCGCGCGAGTCGTGCTGCTCTGCGGCCCCTCCGGCTCCGGCAAGTCCCTCCTCGCGGCCCGCTCCGGCCTCCCGGTGCTGCGCCTCGACGACTTCTACAAGGAGGGCGACGACCCGACACTGCCCCTGGTGGCGGGGAGCTCCGACATCGACTGGGACCACCCGGACTCCTGGGACGCGGACACGGCCGTCGCCGCGATCACCGAACTGTGCCGCACGGGCCGCACGGACGTCCCCGTCTACGACCTCGGGCTCAGCGCACGGACCGGCGCGGAGACGGTCGACATAGGGCGGACCCCGCTGTTCATCGCGGAGGGCATCTTCGCCGCCGAGATCGTCACGCGCTGCCGGGAGCTCGGCGTCCTCGCCGACGCGCTGTGCCTGAGCCGCGGGCCGGTGAAGACCTTCCGCCGCCGCTTCCTGCGGGATCTGCGGGAGGGCCGCAAGTCGGTGCCGTTCCTGCTGCGCCGCGGCTGGCGCCTGATGCGCCAGGAACGCACGATCGTCGCCCGCCAGACCGCGCTGGGCGCGTACGCCTGCGACCGCGACGAGGCGCTGGAGCGGCTGACGGCAGCGGCGGCGGGCCGCTGCGAGGGGATGCGCACGGCGGCCTGAGGCCCCCGGGCCGTGCCCCGTGGCCGCGCTCGCGGCCCAACCGGCCGTCCGGGCCGAGGACGTGCGACGGGCCCGCACCCCGCGCGGGGGCGCCCCCACCGGCATCCGGTGTGCGCGCCCGGGCGTGCCTCGACGTCCGGCGTCGCGCCCTGACGCCACCCGGCCCCGGGCCGGTGGCCCTTCGTCACGCACACCGCGCCCGCGGAGCGGGAGTGGGCGTCCGCACCGGGCGGCGGCTCCGGCGGCGAGGACCGCGCGTCGTTCACCGCGGGACTCTGTCGCCGCCCGTCAGATGCCGGCACGGACTGGTTCCTCCGGTGGGACTGAGCCGCCGGCGGGCAGGCGGGGACCCGCGGCACACGCGAAAAAGCGGGACTGGACGGACCCCCCGGCCCTCCAGTCCCGCTCTCCGTTTCCCCCGTGTCCCCACTCTCCTGTGGAGACGCCCCCCAGCGTCTCCACAGATCCCCCGTGGGCCCCCTCTTGTGGTGCTCCCCCGTACCTTCAGGCGACGAGCTCGCCGAAGGCGTCCTCCTCGTCACGGCCGAAGCTGAGGACCTCGTCCTCACGCAGCCGGCGGAGCGACCGCCAGATGCTGGACTTCACCGTGCCGACACTGATGTCGAGGATGTCCGCGATCTCCGGGTCCGTGCGGCCCTCGTAGTAGCGCAGGACCAGCATGGTGCGCTGGAGCTCGGGCAGCCGGGCCAGCGCCTGCCACAGGACCGCGCGCAGCTCGGTGCCGCGCATCGCGTCCGTGTCGCCGGGCGTCTCCGGCAGTTCCTCGGTCGGGTACTCGTTGAGCTTGCGGCGCCGCCAGGCGCTGATGTGCAGGTTGGTCATGGTCCGGCGGAGGTATCCGCCGACCGCGGCCTTGTCGCTGATCCGGTCCCACGCCCGGTAGGTCGAGAACAGCGCGCTCTGCAGCAGGTCCTCGGCCTCGAAGCGGTCGCCGGTCAGGTGGTAGGCGGTGGCGTACAGGGAGGCGCGGCGCTCCTGGACGTAGGCGGTGAACTCCGCCTCCGTCAGCGAGCGACGCTCCCCCGAGTCCTCCCCGTACGCGGCTCCCCCGTGAACCGCCCCCGTCCCCTTGCTCTCCCCCGTGCGGGCGTCGACCACCGTCATGAACCCGGTGTGCTGACGCCCGGTGCCGCGAGCGCACCCCCGCCCGCTCACAGCACCGGACTTCTCGGAACCCCGGTGCACGTCGTGCAGACGCGTGATCACTGCGCTGGAGCTGGTGCCGTGCAGCGTGTTCATCTCGCGCCCCCCGTCGTGGACTTCCGGTGTGCGGCCCGCCGGTCGGGCGGGCTTCCTTGCCTGTGCCGAAAAGCTTGCCGCGGCACTTTCATGGCCGTGTCCGCCGACTGTCACAGACCTGTCACAGGGGTCGGCCACAGGACCGGCACACCTCGTCCACAGGGTTCACCGGCACCGGCGGGATCCTCTCGGGCCCACCGGTCGAACCCCGAGCCCTCCATGGGCCAGAATGAGCCCGTGCCTTCCCTGTTGCTGATCGAGGACGACGACGCCATCCGGACGGCCCTGGAGCTCTCACTGACGCGCCAGGGCCACCGCGTGGCGACCGCTGCCAGCGGTGAGGACGGTCTGAAGCTGCTGCGCGAGCAGCGGCCGGATCTGATCGTGCTGGACGTGATGCTGCCCGGCATCGACGGGTTCGAGGTGTGCCGGCGCATCCGGCGCACGGACCAACTGCCGATCATCCTGCTGACCGCGCGCAGCGACGACATCGACGTGGTGGTCGGGCTGGAGTCCGGTGCCGACGACTACGTGGTGAAACCGGTGCAGGGGCGGGTGCTGGACGCCCGGATCCGGGCCGTGCTGCGGCGCGGCGAGCGGGAGTCCAACGACGCGGCCACCTTCGGCAGCCTCGTCATCGACCGCTCGGCGATGACCGTGACCAAGAACGGCGAGGACCTCCAGCTCACGCCGACCGAGCTGCGGCTGCTGCTGGAGCTGAGCCGGCGGCCCGGGCAGGCGCTGTCGCGGCAGCAGCTGCTGCGGCTGGTGTGGGAGCACGACTACCTGGGCGACTCGCGGCTGGTGGACGCCTGTGTCCAGCGACTGCGCGCCAAGGTCGAGGACGTGCCGTCGTCCCCGACGCTGATCCGTACCGTGCGGGGTGTCGGCTACCGGCTGGATCCGCCTCAGTGACCCAGCAGCACCCAGGGGGGACCCGCGGCTGGACCGCGGCACGCAAGGGAGTTCTGTCGCGGCTGCGCTTCACCAGCCTGCGGCTGAGGCTGATCCTCGTCTTCGGCCTGGTGGCCCTGACGGCGGCCGTGTCCGCGTCCGGCATCGCGTACTGGCTCAACCGCGAGGCCGTGCTCACCCGCACCCAGGACGCCGTGCTGCGGGACTTCGAGCAGGAGATGCAGAACCGGGCGAGCGCGCTGCCCGAGCAGCCGACGCAGGACGAACTGCAGCACACGGCCGGCCAGATGGCGGGCAGCGACCAGCGCTTCAGCGTGCTGCTGGTGGCCCGCAACGCCGACGGGAAGACCGTCTACGGCAGCTCCGGCGGGCTGAGCGGCTTCTCGCTGCGGGACGTGCCGGTGTCGCTGCGCACGGCGGTGAACAAGAGGCAGCAGGCCGACGGGGCCGACAAGCACCCGTACCACCTGTACTGGCAGCGGATAGTCGACCACGACACCCCCTACCTCGTGGCCGGTACGCGGGTGATCGGCGGCGGTCCGACCGGCTACATGCTCAAGTCGCTGGAGCCGGAGGCCAAGGACCTCAACTCGCTGGCCTGGTCGCTGGGGATCGCCACGGGTCTCGCGCTGATCGGCTCGGCGCTGCTCGCGCAGGCCGCGGCGACGACCGTGCTGAAGCCGGTGCAGCGGCTCGGGGCGGCCGCCCGGCGGCTCGGCGAGGGCAAGCTGGACACCCGGCTGCGGGTGTCCGGGACCGACGAACTGGCCGATCTGTCACGGACGTTCAACAACGCGGCCGAGGCGCTGGAGAAACGGGTCGCCGACATGGCCGCGCGGGACGAGGCGTCCCGGCGCTTCGTCGCGGACATGAGCCATGAGCTGCGGACGCCGCTGACCGCCATCACCGCCGTCACGGAGGTGCTGGAGGAGGAGCTGGAGGCGGAGACCGGCAGCATGGACCCGATGATCGAGCCGGCCGTACGGCTCGTCGTCAGCGAGACCCGGCGGCTGAACGACCTGGTCGAGAACCTGATGGAGGTCACCCGCTTCGACGCGGGCACCGCCCGGCTCGTGCTGGACGACGTCGACATCGCCGACCAGATCACCGCCTGCATCGACGCCCGTGCCTGGCTGGACGCGGTCGAGCTGGACGCCGAGCGCGGCATCCACGCCCGGCTGGACCCGCGCCGACTGGACGTCATCCTGGCGAACCTCATCGGCAACGCGCTCAAGCACGGCGGCTCCCCGGTGCGGGTGTCCGTCCGCGAGGAGGACGACTCCCTCGTCATCCAGGTGCAGGACCACGGGCCCGGCATCCCCGAGGACGTCCTGCCGCACGTCTTCGACCGCTTCTACAAGGCCAGTGCCTCCCGGCCGCGCTCCGAGGGCAGTGGCCTGGGCCTGTCCATCGCCCTGGAGAACGCCCATATCCACGGCGGCGAGATCACCGCGGCCAACTCCCCCGACTCCGGCGCGGTGTTCACCCTGCGCCTCCCGCGCGACTCCGCCGAACCAGGGGAGCGGCCCGCCGGGGACGGCGACGGGCCGGGGGACGACGCGGGCCACGACACGGGTGAGGACGCGAAGGGGGACGCCCGATGACCGTACGACGTCCACGGACCGCGGCAGGGGCACGCGGCGCGGGCCCGGTGGCGCCCGGGAGGGCCCTCACGGCCCCGGTGGCGGGGAGGACTCGGGACCGGCGGTGGCGGCGCCCGGCGCGCGTGTCCCGGCTGGCCGGTCTCCCGGTGCTCGCCGTGCTGCTGGCCGGGTGCGGGATCCGGGCCACCGAAGTGCCGACGAACTACGGGCCCGCGCCCTCGCGGGTGCAGTGTTCGCTCGCCGAGCCGGACGGGTCGGCGCAGGCCGCCCGGGGCCTGCCGGTGCAGGTGTTCCTGTTGTGCGGCTCCCAGCTCGTCACCGTCGACCGGACCGTGCGGGTACCGGACGGCGCGGCCGACTCCGAGCGGCGCATGCTGGTCGCGCAGGGCCTGCTGGACCAGCTCGCGCAACCGCCGTCGCCCGCCGAGAAGGAGGCCGGGTACAGCACCGACGTACGCGGCGGCATCACGGTGGGCGGGCCCCGGCCCGGCGACCCGGACGACACGCTGCGGCTGGGCACGGCGCCGGACAGCCTCACCTCGTACGCCCTCGCGCAGATCGTCTGCACCTTCTCCGACTCGACGGCCGCCGAGGGCGACGGCTCGGTGGTCCTGGCGGGCCCCGGCGCCGAGCGGGCGCGCCGCTACGAGTGCACCGACGAGGTGCGGGCCCGCCCGGGCAGCACGGCACCGCCCTCCAAGGAGGTCACCGCGGAGTGACGCGGGCCCGCTGTGGCGCATGCCTCACCGGCGTACCGGGGCCCTTCCCGGAACCGATCCTGCCGGAGGCGGCGTCTAGGGGGGCGTGCAGCGTCAAGGCTCCATCGGCGGCAGCGCCGCGTTCCGTATCCGGGTGACAGGGGGTGTCCTCCTCGTCGCGCATCTCGCGTTCGTCGCCTGGCTGACGCTGCGGCCGCTGGACGTGCCCTGGGTGATGCCCGCCAATCTGCGGCCCTTCGCCGGCATCCGGGCCGACCTGGCCCTGGGCTGGCCCCAGGCGGTCCGCCCCATCGGCGAGAAGCTGGCCCTGCTCGCCCCGCTGGGCGTGCTGCTGCCGATGGCGAGCGGCCGGCTGGCCGTCTCGCCCCTGGTGTCCCTGCTGCGCACCGCCGCGGCCGGCGCCCTGCTGTCGCTGGGCATCGAACTGCTGCAGACCGGCGTTCCCGGCCAGGTCGTCGACGTGGACTCGCTGTTCGTGAACACCGCGGGCGTCGTCCTCGCGCACCTCGCGCTGGTGCCCGCCGGCCGCTCCTGGCTGCGCCGCCGCACCGGCCCGTACCCGCCCCGTGCGCCCCTGGCCGTGGAGGAGCCGGCTCAGGGTCGGACCCCGACGATTCCCAGGGTCGGGATCGCCCCGTGGAGCGACGCTTTGCCCCCTTCGTCTCCGTAGCGTGGAGTGCAGATGGGGTACTCGGAACGGAGGCCTCACGCACACCGACGTTGAAGGAGCCGCACATGTCCCGCCTCGCCCGCCCCACCCACGGCCGCATGATCGGCGGAGTGTGCGCCGCACTGGCACGGCGCTTCGGCACCTCCGCGACGACGATGCGGGTGATTTTCCTGGTCTCCTGCCTGCTGCCCGGCCCTCAGTTCCTGCTCTACATCGCCCTGTGGATCCTGCTGCCCACGGGGAGCGGGACGCAGGGCAAGGCGCAGACGGCCTGGTGACGCGCCCGCGCCGGAACGCCGATGGGGCGCACCCCGTGTCCAGGGGTGCGCCCCATCGGCGTGTGTGTCCGCCTCGGCGTACGGTCAGCCGACCGGCACGCCGTTCACCGGCAGGCCGTGCGTGGGCAGGCCCTGCACCGGGAGGCCGCCCAGCAGCTTGGACGCGGGACCGGTCGGGCCCTCGGCCAGCAGCTGCCCGGCCACCGGCTGGGCGGCGGCGAGACCGGCACCGGGCGCCGTCTGCCCCTGGCCCAGCGCCTCGCCCGAGCCCGGCAGCGCCTGGGAGAGCCGCTCCGCCGGGAGCGCCGTGGTGACGGTCTCGAGCGTCTGGGCGGTGTCCGGGAGGGCCGGGGCGGCGGCGTTGGCGGCACCGGCTCCGGCGGCGGCGAAGGCGGCGCCGAGAGCGGCGACACCGAGGGACTTGGCAGCAGACTGCTTCATGAAAGGCGTCCTCGTAATGGGATGACGGGGTGTGTGAGCGGTCCAGCGACCGTAGACACCCAGCGCCGCTCGCCGCAAACATCGAAATGCGGACGGATTGTGAACACCGCCCGCATCCGCGGTGCGCCGATTCCCGCCCGGTCAGCCCTCGGAGGGTGCAGAACCGCTGGTGGAGGCGGTTTGACGGAACAGCCATTCGGATTTCAGCTCGGCATATCCGGGCTTGATCACGTCATTGATCATGGCCAGTCGTTCATCGAAAGGAATGAAAGCTGATTTCATCGCATTGACGGAGAACCACTGCATGTCGTCGAGCGTGTAACCGAACGCCTCGACAAGGTGCTCGAATTCCCGGCTCATGCTGGTGTGGGACATCAGGCGGTTGTCCGTGTTGACCGTGGCCCGGAAGTGCAGCCGGCGCAGCAGCCCGATGGGGTGCTCGGCGTAGGAGGAGGCGGCCCCGGTCTGGAGGTTGGAGCTCGGGCACAGCTCCAGCGGGATGCGCTTGTCCCGGACGTACGAGGCGAGCCGCCCGAGTTCGACCCGGCCGTCCTCGTGGACCTGGATGTCGTCGATGATCCGCACGCCGTGCCCGAGCCGGTCGGCGCCGCACCACTGCAGGGCCTGCCAGATGGACGGCAGCCCGAAGGCCTCGCCGGCGTGGATGGTGAAGTGGTTGTTCTCGCGCTTGAGGTACTCGAAGGCGTCGAGGTGCCGGGTGGGCGGGTAGCCGGCCTCGGCACCCGCGATGTCGAAGCCGACGACGCCCAGGTCGCGGTAGCGGTTGGCGAGTTCGGCGATCTCCAGGGCCCGGGCGGCGTGCCGCATGGCGGTGAGCAGGGCGCCGACGCGGATGCGCAGTCCGGCCTCCCGGGCGCGCCGCTCCCCTTCCCGGAAGCCCTCGTTGACGGCCTCGACGACCTCTTCGAGGCTGAGCCCGCCTTCCAGGTGCTGTTCGGGGGCGTAGCGCACCTCGGCGTAGACGACGCCGTCGGCGGCGAGGTCCTCGGCGCACTCGGCGGCGACCCGGACCAGGGCGTCGCGGGTCTGCATGACGGCGACGGTGTGGGAGAAGGTCTCCAGATACCGCTCCAGGGAACCGGAGTCGGCGGCCTCGCGGAACCAGACGCCGAGCTTCTCCGGGTCGGTCTCGGGAAGCCGGGTGTAGCCGTTGCCGCGGGCGAGTTCGACGATGGTGGCGGGGCGCAGGCCGCCGTCGAGATGGTCGTGCAGCAGAACCTTGGGCGCCCGGCGGATCTGGTCCGGAGTCGGGGTGTTCGCGATGGTCTGGCTCGTCATTTCCGCACTCTAACTCCTACGCGCGTAGACGGCGCGTCCTCGGCTGCTTGACGTTTCCGTCGATATGTAACGGTGACCGCCGGGACAGGTCGAGTACACCCGGCCTTCTGACACTGTTCTGTCATGGCACACCAAGCGACGCCGGCGCGCAGGGCCCGGTTGGGAAGGACACTCGGACCGGAGCCGACGGCGGTGAGCGGCGTGGTGCTGCTGCTGCCCGGTGGTGACGAGGTCTCCGGCCGCAGGCCGTCGCCGCTGCTGGCGACCGCCTCCGTGCGCGCCCTGGGGCGCCGGCTGGCCCGCGCGGGCCGGGCGGAGGGGTTCGCCGCGCACGTGGTGCACTACCGCTGCCGCGGCTGGAACGGCAGCGAGGCGAATCTCGCGCGCGACGCGGCCTGGGCCGCGGACGAGGCCGTACGGCGCTACGGGGACGTCCCGGTCTGCCTCGCCGGGGTGGGGATGGGCGGGCGGGCGGCGCTGCACGCGGGTGGGCACGAGGCCGTCAACTCCGTCGTGGCGCTCGCCCCCTGGCTGCCGGCGGAGGACGTGGCGGCGCCACCCGAACCGGTGAGGCAACTGGTGGGCCGGCAGGTGCTGATCGTGCACGGCACGAACGACGGCCGGACGGACCCGGAGTTGTCGTTCCGGCTGGCGGCGCGGGCGAAGAAGGCGAACCGGGACGTGTGCCGGTTCGAAGTGCACGCGGACGGGCACGGGTTGCACCAGTACCGGGACGAAGTGCTGGCGCTGGCCGAGGACTTCGTGATGGGGGCGGTGTTCGGGCGGCCCGTGTCGCGACCTGTGCGGGATGCGCTGGCCGCGCCGCCGCCGTTGGGGTTGCGGATGCCGTTGGCGGCGGGGTTCAGCCCTTCGCGGCGGTAGCGCCGTCCGGCTGCCGGTGGTTCCCAGGGTGCGGGTCCGTGGCGGGTCGCTCGCGCAGTTCCCCGCGCCCCTTCGGGTGGGGAGCAGACCCCTTCAGGTGGGGAGCAGGCTGCCTCTTCTGGAGAGCAGGAACTTCTTGAAGGCCGCCACCGGGGGCGTGTCGGGGTGGCCCTCCAGCCAGGCCACGCCGATCTCGCGTACGGCCCGGGGAGCGGTGACCGTCAGTTCGGCCACTCCCGGGCGAGGGACCGCCGGCGGTGGCAGGAGGGCGACCCCCAGGCCCGCCGCGACCAGGCCGCGCAGGGTCTCCGCCTCCTCGCCCTCGAAGGCGATGCGGGGCTTGAAGCCGGCCTCCTTGCAGAGGTCGTCGGTGATGCGGCGCAGGCCGTAGCCCGGCTCCAGGGTGACGAAGGTCTCGTCGGCCGCCTCGGCGAGGCGGATGCGGCGGCGGCCGGCCAGGGCGTGGTCGGCCGGGACGACCAGGCGGAGTTTCTGTTCGTCCAGGCGGCGGGCGACCAGGTCCGGCGCGTCGGGGACCGGGGACGTCAGGCACAGGTCGAGGTCGCCGGCGCGCAGGCGTTCGAGCATGGCCTCGCCGTAGTTCTGCACGAGGCTGAAGCGGACGCGGGGATGGTCGGCGCGGAAGGCCTGGAGGAGACCGGGTACGGTCTCGGCGCCCATGGTGTGCAGGAAGCCGAAGGCGACCTTGCCGGTGGTGGGGTCGGCATCGGCCCGGACCTCCTCGGCGGCGCGCCGGATCTCCGCCAGGGCGCGTTCGACGGAGGTGAGGAAGGTGCGGCCGGCCGGGGTGAGGGAGACCGTGCGGCCGTGCCGGGCGAACAGGTCGACGCCCAGGTCCTGCTCCAGCCGGGCCATGGAGCGGGAGAGCGTGGACTGCGGGACGTTCATCTCCCGGGCCGCGCGGGTGACGTGCTCGGTGCGGGCCACACCGGCGAAGTACGCCAGGCGTGGCGCCAGCGTCGTCACCATGTCTTCTGTGTCACTGGACGGTGACAGCCGCTCCGCTGAACTGCGTTGATGCTCCATGGGAACGATTATGGCCGTTCCATGCATTGGACGGATCAGTGGGCGGGTCCGTACGTTCGAGGCATGTCTCCCGCCAGTACCGGGGCGTCCACCGCCGTGGGCGCCGATGCCTCCGTCCCTGCTTCCGGCTCACGCATGTCCCCGGGCGGTCCCGGCTACCGCCGGATGAGCCTCGCCCTCTTCCTCGCGGGTGTCGCGACCTTCGCGCTGCTGTACTCCACGCAGGCGCTGCTCCCGCTGATCTCCGGCGAGTTCGGGGTCGCGGCGAGCGACGCGAGCTGGACCGTGGCCGCCGCGACGGGCGGGCTGGCGCTGTTCGTGCTGCCGATGAGCGCGCTGTCGGAGCGCTTCGGACGGCGTACGGTCATGACGGCCTCGCTGGCCGTGGCGGTGACCGTGGGGCTGCTGGTGCCCTTCGCCCCCTCGCTGGGCGTCCTGGTCGTACTGCGGGCGCTGCAGGGCGCCGCGCTGGCCGGGCTGCCGGCGTCGGCCACGGCGTATCTCGCGGAGGAGGTCAGCCCCAAGGCGCTGGTCACCGCGATCGGGCTGTTCGTCGCGGGCAACAGTGTCGGCGGGATGAGCGGCCGGGTCATCACCGGCTGGGTCGCGCAGGAGTGGGGCTGGCGGGTCGCCGTCGGTGTCATCGGCGTGATCGCCGTGGCCTGCGCGGTGGCCTTCCGGGCGCTGCTGCCCGCCCCACGGCACTTCACGGCCGGCTCACTGCGGCCCCGCGTGCTGGCCCGTACGGTCCGCGACCACCTGTCCGACCCGCTGCTGTGCCGGCTGTACGCGATCGGCGCGCTGTTCATGACGGTGTTCGGCGGGGTCTACACCGTCATCGGCTACCGGCTGACCGAGGCCCCGTTCTCGCTGCCGCAGGGCATCGTCGGCTCCATCTTCCTGGTGTACCTGGTCGGTACGGTCTCGGCGTCGACGGCCGGGCGCCTGGTGGGCCGGCTGGGCCGCCGGGGCGCGCTGTACGCGGCCGGCGGGACGACCGCCACGGGCCTGCTGGTGTCCCTGGCGGGCTCCCTCCCGCTGGTCCTGCTGGGCCTGGTCCTCATCACGGCGGGCTTCTTCGCGGGGCACGCGGTGGCCTCCTCGGCGGTCAGCAAAACCGCCACGCACGGCCGCGCCCAGGCCTCCGCGCTGTACCAGTCCGCGTACTACATCGGCTCCAGCGCGGGCAGTACGGCCGGCGCCCTCGCCTTCCACGCGGGCGGCTGGGCCGGGACCGTCGGGGTCGGGCTGCTGGCGGTCCTGGGCGTCGTGACGATCACGGTGTTCGGAACCCGGGCCGCACGGCACCAGCGGCACCTCGCCACCGCCGCCTGAGTCCCGGCAGCCGGCCTTTCCCCCTGCCGGGGCCGGCGCCCACGGGTGCGGACACCACGTCCCGTGCGACCACGGGCCGGGCGGGGTTCCCTCGGTCCTGCGCACCGCCCGTGCGGGAGCCCCCGAAGTCCGCGGCCGGTGCGGTGGGACACTGCCTGCCGCCCCCTCGCGAAGGATTGCTGGGCCACCGCCCCTGATCTGCGCTTTCGTGCGCTCGGGGGGCCGTTGTCAGTGGGCTGCGGTAGCTTCCGAAGTGCTGGGGCGCAATGGCGCGTGAACAGAACGTCCACAGGGGTGGGTGGAGATGGCGAACGGCACGGCGACACCGACGGATCTTGACACCAGGCTGGAGGCACACCGCAAGGAGCTGACGGGCTACTGCTACCGGATGCTCGGCTCCTCCTTCGAGGCGGAGGACGCGGTGCAGGACACGATGGTCCGCGCCTGGCGCAGCTACGACAAGTTCGAGGGCCGCTCCAGCCTCCGCTCCTGGCTCTACCGCATCGCGACGAACGTGTGCCTGGACATGCTGACCGCGGGCAACAAGCGCGCCCGGCCCATGGACCTGACGGACTCCACCCCGCTGGCCCAGGCGGCCCTCTCCCCCCGACCGGACAACACCTGGCTGGAGCCCATGCCGGACGCCCGCGTGCTGCCCACGACCCACGACCCGGCGGAGGCGGCGGTCGCCAAGGAGTCCGTGCGGCTCGCGTTCATGGCCGCCCTGCAGCAACTCCCGGCCAAGCAGCGGGCGGTGCTGATCCTGCGCGAGGTGCTGGCCTGGAAGGCGAGCGAGGTCGCCGAGCTGCTGGACACGTCGGTGGCGTCGGTCAACAGCGCCCTCCAGCGAGCCCGGGCCACCCTCGCCGAGCGGCAGGAGCCGGGCGCGGACGCGGCCGTCTCCGACCCGCTCGACGAGGACCAGCAGAAGCTGCTGGACCGCTATGTCGCGGCCTTCGAGGGCTACGACATGACGGCGCTGACGGCCCTGCTGCACGAGGACGCCGTCATGACGATGCCGCCGTTCGACCTGTGGCTGACCGGCGTGCGGGACATCACCGGCTTCATGACCACGCTCGGCGCGCCCTGTGCGGGCTCCCGGCTGGTGCCGGTCCAGGTCAACGGCCTGCCCGGCTTCGCCCAGTACAAGCCGGACCCGGAGAAGGGCGGCTTCACGCCCTGGGCCGTGCAGGTGCTGGAGATCTCAGACGGCCGGATCACGGGGTTCCACTGCTTCCTCGACACCCAGCGCTGGTTCCCGCTGTTCGACCTGCCCCTCCACCTCGAAGCGGAGCCCGACCAGGTCGAGCAGGGCGCATAGGGCCGGGTCGGGATCGCGCAGCCGGATCCGGCCCCCGGCCCGGCGGGCGGCCAGCTGAAGCCGCGCCAGCAGGTCCACGGCGGCCAGCCCCGGCGGGCCCAGCCCTGCGACGTCGCAGACCACGACCCGGGCACCGCCGGAGCGCAGCAGTGCCCGTACGTCGTCGCTCAGCCCGTTCACCTCGTCCCGGGTGACGGGTCCGGGCAGTACGAGCACGGGCGGTGTCATGGCGTCCACGATCGGTAGACCGGGCGGGCGGCGGTAACTCATCGGGGCGGTCCGTTCCGCCGGCGCCGTGAGGATCACATTGACCCGGGTGCGGCCCGGCCCCGAGGGTTTGCTGTATGCGCCATGCATCTGCCCCTCCCGCGCCGTGTGACTCCTCCTTCGCCGGTCGGGGGGTGCCGTGCAAGGGGTGCTGAGCGGTTTCGCCGTCATCGCCGTCGTCATCGCGGTCGGCTATCTGATCGGCCGCCGGGGGTATCTGGGGGACGGCGGGCGCGAGGTGCTCACCAAGCTCGCCTTCCACGTGGCCTCCCCCGCCCTGCTGTTCACGACGCTCGCCCGGGCCGACCTGTCGGTGATCTTCTCCGACCGGCTGCTGGTCACGGCGCTGAGCACGGCAGCGGCGGCGGGCGTCTTCGTGGCCGTGGGCGCCGCACGCGGCTGGGGGGTGGGCCGGACGACCATCGGCGCCCTGTGCTCCAGCTACGTCAACTCCGGGAACCTGGGCATCCCGATCGCCGTGTACGTGCTGGGCGACGCCTCACTGGTCGCGCCGGTGCTGCTGTTCCAGCTGGTCGGTGTCACACCGGTGGCGCTGACCGTCCTGGACCTGGCGAGCGGCGGGGCGAAGCGGCCGCTGTGGCAGCGTCTGCTCACCCCGTTGCGCAACCCGATAGCGCTGGGCTCCCTGGCCGGGGTGGCGGCGTCGGCGTCGGGCCTGACGGTGCCGGGACCGCTGATGGACCCCCTCGTCCTGATCGGCAACATGTCGGTCCCGGCGGTCCTGCTGGCCTTCGGCATCTCGCTGCGCGGCAGCACCCTCCCCCTGCGCGGCGCGGAGCGGGCCCTTCCGTGCTCCTCGCCGTGACCCTCAAGTCGGTCGTCCAGCCCCTGGTCGCCTGGGTCCTGGCGGCGGGCGTGTTCGGACTGCGCGGGGCGCCCCTGCTCGACGTGGTGGTCACCTCCGCCCTGCCGGCGGCGCAGAACCTGTTCACGTACGCGAGCAGTTACCGGGTGGGTGAGGTGCTGGCCCGGGAGGCGATCCTGCTGTCGACGGTCCTGGCGGTGCCGGTCCTGGTGGTGGTGGCGGCCTTGCTGGGGTGACGGTCCCTCAGTCGGTGGCCGCCCTTCGGCCTTTGACGGACCTTCGGTCGGTGGCGGTCCCCGCCGGGGCCGGCTCGGGGGTGGTGTCCGCCGTCGCGGGGGGCTTCGTGTAGAGGATGTCGCGGGCCTGTTCCGCCGCGCGGGCCATGCTCTCGGTGACGAAGTCGACGAAGCGGGCGATGCCCTCCAGGCGGACGGCCGCCGGGGTGCCGGGGCCGAGGACGCCGACGCCCTGCCGCGCGGCCTCGGCGATCTCGGCGCTGCCCCGGGCGGCGGCGATCATCGACTGGTACCAGACGTCGTCGTCGACGATGTAGTGCTCGCGGCGGCGCTCGTCGCGCTCGCGGCGGATGAGGCCCTGGCTCTCCAGGAACGCCACGGCCTTGGAGACGGACGCCGGGCTGACCTGGAGGCGGCGGACCAGTTCGGCGGCGGTGAGGCTGCCCTCGTCGGTGGTGTAGAGGCAGGTCAGCACCCGGGACATCATCTTGGGCAGGCCCTGCTGCATGAAGAGGGTGGTGAACACCTCCTCGTACCGGCGCACCGCCTCGGGGTCCCGGCCGTGGGGCATCGGGGGCGCGCCGGCGTCCCGGGGCGCCGCCCGCCTGCGGCGGTGGGCGCGCTGTTCGGTGGCGCGATGGGCCAGGTCGGCCCGGTAGGCGGTGGGGCCTCCGTTGCGCATCACCTCGCGGGTGATGGTCGAGGTCGGGCGGTCCAGGCGTCGGGCGATCTCGGCGTAGGCGAGTCCGTCGGCCAGTCCCAGCGCGATCTGCTGGCGTTCCTGCTGGGTGAGCCTGCCTCCCGGCATCGCGATCTCCTCCGTGCTGCGCGGAAGCCCCACAGTAGCGTTCACCTGGTTTCGTTGCAACGCACTACCCGCACTCTGTTGCGTTGAATTCCCACTCGTTGCAACGAAATACACGCAGCTACCTGCACTGACGTAATTGATATGCAACAAGCTTGTTGCCGAGTCTATGAACGCAACGTAGCGTTTGCGATGTCAGAAACATGGATCGAAGGAGTGCACGATGCAGACGTTCCCCACCCCCGGCCCGGTCTCCGCCGTCCTCGACATCCCCGCCGGGGCCATCCGGTTCATCGCCGCCGACCGCGCCGACACCACGGTCGAGGTCCTGCCCGCCGACGCCTCCCGGAGCCGCGGCGTGCAGGCCGCGGAGCGGATCGAGGTGGCCTGCGCCGACGGTGTCCTGCGGATCACGGCCCCGGAGGCGAAGCACCGGACGCTCGGGCAGTCCGGAGCCGTCGAGATCACCGTCCGGCTGCCGGCCGGCTCCCGCGTGGAGGCGAAGGCCGCCGCCGGTGAACTGCGCGGCGTCGGCCGGCTCGGGGACGTCGTCTTCGAGGGCGCGCAGGCCACGGTCAAGCTCGACGAGGTCGGCTGCGCCCGCCTGGCCCTGGCCGCCGGCGACGTCTCGGTCGGACGGCTGAACGGCGGCGCGGAGATCAGCACCCGCAAGGGCGACATCGGCGTCGCCGAGGCGCTGCGCGGCTCGGTCACCCTGCGCACCGAACTCGGCGGGATCACGGTCGGCGCCGCCCGTGGCGTCTCCGCCTCCCTGGACGCCGGCACCTCCTACGGCCGGATCCACAACTCGCTCCGGAACACCGAGGACTCCCCCGCCCTGACCATCCACGCGACCACCGCCTACGGCGACATCACTGCCCGCAGCGTGTGACCACCCGAAGCCTGTGAAGGAGCACCTCCCCATGACCGACCTGGCCATCGCGGCGACCGGAGTGCGCAAGTCCTACGGCGACAGGACCGTCCTCGACGGCATCGACCTGGCCGTCCCGGAGGGCACGGTCTTCTCCCTCCTCGGCCCGAACGGCGCCGGCAAGACCACCGTCGTCAAGATCCTCTCCACCCTGATCGGCGCCGACGCGGGCGAGATCCGCGTCGGCGGCCACGACCTCGCCACCCACCCGCAGGCCGTGCGGGCCGGGACAGGCGTCACGGGGCAGTTCTCCGCGGTCGACGGGCTGATCACCGGCGAGGAGAACATGCTCCTCATGGCCGACCTGCACCACCTGCCCAAGGCCGAGGGGCGGCGCGTCGCCGCCGGACTGCTGGAGCGCTTCGGCCTCGCCGACGCGGCGAAGAAGCCCGCCTCCACCTACTCCGGCGGCATGAAGCGCCGCCTCGACATCGCCATGACCCTGGTCGGCGACCCGCGCGTGATCTTCCTCGACGAGCCCACCACCGGCCTCGACCCGCGCTCCCGCCACACCATGTGGCAGATCATCCGCGAACTCGTCACCGGCGGCGTCACCGTCTTCCTCACCACCCAGTACCTGGAGGAGGCCGACCAACTGGCCGACCGGATCGCCGTCCTCGACGACGGGAGGATCGCCGCCGAGGGCACCGCCGAGCAGCTCAAGCGGCTCGTCCCGGGCGGGCACGTCCGGCTCCGCTTCACCGACCCGGCCGCCTACCGCGGCGCCGCCTCCGCCCTGCGCGACGAGGTCACCCGGGACGACACCTCCCTCGTCCTGCACGTCCCCAGCGACGGCAGCCAGCGCGAGCTGCGCTCGCTGCTCGACCGGCTGGACGCCTCCGGCGTCGAGGCCGACGAGCTGACCGTGCACACCCCCGACCTCGACGACGTCTTCTTCGCCCTCACCGGCGGCAGCCGCCGTACGAACCAGCCCGAGGAGGCTGCCCGATGAGTTCCCCCCTGGCTCCCGCCCGCCCGGACCGGCTCTCCCCGGCCCTGCTCTCCCCGGCCCTGCGCGACTCGTCCACGATGCTGCGCCGCAACCTCCTGCACGCCCGGCGCTATCCGTCGCTGACGCTGAACCTGCTGCTCACGCCGATCATGCTGCTGCTGCTCTTCGTCTACATCTTCGGCGAGACCATGAGCGCGGGCATCGGCGGCGGCGCTCCGGACCGGTCCGTGTACATCGCCTACATCGTCCCGGGCCTGCTGCTGATGACCATCGGCAGCACCACCATCGGCACCGCGGTCTCCGTCTCCAACGACATGACCGAGGGCATCATCGCCCGCTTCCGCACCATGGCGATCCACCGCGGCTCGGTGATCATCGGGCACGTCGTCGGGAGCGTGCTCCAGTCGATCGTCAGCGTGGTCCTCGTCGGGGCGGTCGGGGTGGCCATCGGCTTCCGCTCCACCGACGCGACCGTGCTGGAGTGGCTCGCGGCCTTCGGGCTGCTGGTGCTCTTCGCCACCGCGCTCACCTGGATCGCGGTCGGCATGGGCCTGGTCAGCCCGAACGCCGAGGCGGCGAGCAACAACGCCATGCCGCTGATCCTGCTGCCGCTGCTGTCCAGCGCCTTCGTGCCGCTGGACGCGATGCCGGGCTGGTTCCGGCCGATCGCCGAGTACCAGCCGTTCACCCCGGCCATCGAGACCCTGCGCGGACTGCTCCTGGGCACCGAGATCGGCCACAACGGCTGGCTGGCGGTGGCCTGGTGCCTGGGTCTCGCGGTCCTCGGCTACTTCTGGTCGACGGCCAGGTTCGACGCCGATCCGAAGTAGCCGCCATGGCCACGGGAGCCGCCTTACGCACCGCGTCCCAACGCCGAGGGCGGCGCACACCGACAACCCGTCGGCGTGCGCCGCCCTTTCGCCTCCCCGCGCGGAAACCGGGTCAGGCGATCCGCTCCAGCACCACCGGCGACGGCGTGAAGTCCGTGCCGGCGGCCGCGATGTCGTAGGAGCCCTCCACCGCCTGGAGGGCGTAGGCGAAGCGGTCCGGGGTGTCGGTGTGCAGGGTGAGGAGCGGCTGGCCCTCCGTCACCGTGTCGCCCGGCTTGGCGTGCATCTCCACGCCCGCGCCCGCCTGCACCGGGTCCTCCTTGCGGGCCCGGCCCGCGCCGAGACGCCAGGCGGCGACGCCGACGTCGTAGGCGTCGAGGCGGGTGAGGACGCCCGAGGCCGGGGCCTTGATCACGTGCTGCTCGCGGGCCACCGGCAGCTCGGCGTCCGGGTCGCCGCCCTGGGCCGCGATCATCCGCCGCCAGACGTCCATCGCCGAGCCGTCGGCCAGGGCCTTGGCCGGGTCGGCGTCCTTCACCCCGGCCGCGTCGAGCATCTCGCGGGCCAGGGCGATCGTCAGCTCGACCACGTCCGCGGGGCCGCCGCCGGCCAGCACCTCCACCGACTCGCGGACCTCCAGGGCGTTGCCGGCGGTGAGACCGAGCGGGGTCGACATGTCGGTGAGGAGCGCGACCGTCCGCACGCCGTGGTCGGTCCCGAGGCCGACCATGGTGGAGGCCAGTTCGCGGGCGTCCTCGATGGTCTTCATGAAGGCGCCGGTGCCGACCTTGACGTCCAGGACCAGCGAGCCCGTGCCCTCGGCGATCTTCTTCGACATGATCGAGGACGCGATCAGCGGGATCGCCTCGACCGTGCCGGTGACGTCCCGCAGCGCGTACAGCTTCTTGTCGGCGGGGGCCAGGCCGTCGCCCGCCGCGCAGATCACCGCGCCGGTGGTGTCCAGGACGTGCAGCATCTCCTCGTTGGAGAGCAGCGCCCGCCAGCCGGGGATGGACTCCAGCTTGTCGAGGGTGCCGCCGGTGTGGCCGAGGCCGCGGCCCGACAGCTGCGGGACGGCCGCGCCGCAGGCGGCGACCAGCGGGGCCAGCGGCAGGGTGATCTTGTCGCCGACGCCGCCGGTGGAGTGCTTGTCGGCGGTCGGGCGGGACAGGGACGAGAAGTCCATGCGCTCGCCGGAGGCGATCATCGCGGCCGTCCAGCGGGCGATCTCACGGCGGTTCATGCCGTTGAGCAGGATCGCCATGGCGAGCGCGGACATCTGCTCGTCGGCGACCTCCCCGCGGGTGTACGCGTCGATGACCCAGTCGATCTGCTCGTCGCTGAGTTCGCCGCGGTCCCGCTTGGCGCGGATGACGGAGATGGCGTCCATGGCCATGGCTTGGCTTCCTTCCGAGGGTTCCACAAGCCGTACGGCCCCCCTGATCGACTCAGGAGGGCCGCACGGGAGTTACTTGCTGAGGTGGCCGGGCCCGAAGGCCTGCGGCAGCATCTCCGACAGCGGCAGGATCCCCGCCGGGGTCTCCAGCAGGAGGTCGGGACCGCCGAACTCGTACAGCAGCTGGCGGCAGCGGCCGCACGGGACGAGCGGCGCGCCCTCGCGGTCGACGCAGGCGAAGTGCGTGAGCCGGCCGCCGCCGGTGTTGTGCAGCTCGGAGACCAGGCCGCACTCGGCGCACAGGCCGATGCCGTACGAGGCGTTCTCGACGTTGCAGCCGGAGATGATCCGGCCGTCGTCGACCAGGGCCGCCACGCCGACCGGGTAGCCGGAGTAGGGGGCGTACGCCCGGGACATGGCCTCCCGGGCCACCTCCCGCAGCCGCTCCCAGTCCACGGCCGGGCGGGCGTCGGTCACTTGCCCTGTCCCTTCCGGTACGGCAGCCCGTCCGCCTTCGGCATGCGCAGCCGCTGGGCGGACAGCGCGAGGACCACCAGGGTGATGACGTACGGCGTGGCGGAGACGACCTGGTTCGGGACCTCGTCGGTGGAGGCGTACCAGGCGAACACCAGGGCGGCGACGACCGCGGTGATGACGGCGGGGACGTACTTCTTGCGGACCACCAGCCAGATCGCGCCGATGATCAGCAGCAGCGCGCCGAGCAGCAGCAGGGCGTGCACGTTGGCGGAGCCGCCGCGCAGGTTGAGGCTGTCGGTGTAGCCGAACAGGCCCGCGCCGAGGGCGAGGCCGCCCGGCATCCAGTTGCCGAAGATCATCGCCGCCAGGCCGATGAAGCCGCGGCCGCTGACCTGGCCCTCCAGGTAGAAGGGGTTGGCCACGATGGACAGGAAGACACCGCCGAGGCCGGCCAGTCCGCCGGAGATGACGACGGCGATGTACTTGTACTTGTAGACGTTGACGCCGAGGGACTCGGCGGCCACCGGGTTCTCGCCGCAGGAGCGCAGCCGCAGGCCGAACGCCGTGCGCCACAGGATCCACCAGGTGGCGGGGATCAGCGCGACGGCGATCAGGGTCAGCCAGGAGACGTTGGTGACCAGGCCGCCGAGCAGGCCGGCGATGTCGGAGACGAAGAACCAGCCCTGGTTGTTCAGGTCCCGCAGGGCGTCGGACAGGCCGGGCACCGTGAAGTGGCCGAGGGAGTCCACCGCCGGGGACTGCTTGGCGGAGCCGCCGGTGTGTCCCTCGAAGGCGAGGGGCGCGAGGTAGCGGGTGGCGCCGAGGGCGAGGATGTTGATGGCCACACCGGAGACGATGTGGTTGACGTTGAAGGTGACGGTGACGAAGGCGTGCAGCAGGCCGCCGATCGCGCCGCCGAGGATGCCGACCAGGACACCGGTCCACGGGCCCCACTGGAAGCCGGCCCAGGCGCCGAACCAGGTGCCGAGGATCATCATGCCCTCGAGGCCGATGTTGACCACGCCCGCGCGCTCGGCCCACAGGCCGCCGAGGCCGGCGAGCCCGATCGGCACGGCGAGCTGGAGCGCGGTGGACATCTGGCTGACGTTGGTGATGCCGTCGGCGCCGGTGATGAGGCGGACGATCGAGGTGAGCGCCAGTCCGCCGGCGATGATCAGCAGCAGGACGGGCCACGACAGGCGGCGGCCGGTGGGCGCCGCGGGCTGCAGCGTGGGCTGGTTGACGTCGATCGCCGAGGTAGGAGCGGTCATCGGCCAGCCACCTCCTTCGTGGTGTTGTGGGCGCCGAGGACGTGACCGGCGGCCAGTTCGGCGCCGACGCGGCGCTGCTGGCGGCGCAGGCCCCATTCCCGGACGGCCTCGTAGGAGACGACGACCGAGAGCACGATCAGGCCCTGCATGATGACCGCGATCTCCTTGTCGTAGCCGTGGAAGTCCAGCTCCGGCGAGGCCTTGTCGAGCCAGGCCCACAGCAGGGCCGCGAAGGCGATGCCGACGGGGCTGTTGCGGCCGAGCAGGGCGATGCCGATGCCGAGGAAGCCGATGCCGGTGGGGAAGTTCAGGCTGTAGGTGTGGGTGTCGCCGAGCAGGATCGGCAGGCCGGCGAGGCCCGCGATGCCGCCGGAGATCAGCATGGCGCTGAGCACCATGCGCCTGGGGTCCACACCGCTGGCCGCGGCGGCGGTCTGCGAGGCGCCGGAGGCGCGCAGGTCGAAGCCGAAGCGGGTGCGGTTGAGGACGACCCAGTAGCCGATGCCGAGCAGCACGGCGAGCAGGACCAGGCCGTAGATCTCGCCGGCGGCGCCCATCGGGATGCCGGGGATCCAGCCGGACTCGTACATCTCGCCGGTGGTGTTGTTGTTGCCGACCTTCACGCCGAAGACGTCCGGCAGCCACAGGTAGGCGATCACGGAGGTGGCGATCGCGTTGAGCATGATCGTCGCGACGACCTCGCTGACGCCGCGGGTGACCTTGAGGACACCGGCGATGCCGGACCAGAAGGCGCCGGTGAGGACGGCCGTCAGCAGCAGCAGCGGGATCTGCAGGGCGGCCGGCAGGTTCATGTGGGCGCCGACGATGGCGGCCATCATGGCGCCGAGCTGGTACTGGCCGTCGACACCGATGTTGAACAGGTTCATCCGGAAGCCGATGGCCACCGCCAGCGCCGCGATGTAGTACATCGACGCCTGGTTGATGATCAGCACCTGGATGTCGGAGAAGCCGAGCTGCTCGAACATCAGGGCGAACGGCTCGACGGGGTTCTTGCCCGACGCGATCAGCACGATCGCGCTCAGGACGAAGGCCACGGCGAGCGCGATGACCGGTCCGGCCACCGCGAGGAGCAGCCGCTCCTTGTCGAACTTCTTCATCAGCGGGCCTCGTCTTCCGGAGACTCGGACGGCTCGGGGGCCTTCGCCGGGGTCTCGGGGGTCTCGTCGGCGGTCTCGTCGTGTTCGAGGTGCCCGGTGGCGGCGCCGGTCATGGCCGAGCCGAGCTCCTCGGGGGTGATGGTGGCCGGGTCGGCGTCCGCGACCAGCTTGCCGTTGTAGATCACGCGCAGCGTGTCGGACAGGCCGATCAGCTCGTCCAGGTCGGCGGAGATCAGCAGCACGGCCAGGCCCTCGCGGCGGGCCTCGCGGATGTGGTCCCAGATGGCGGCCTGGGCGCCGACGTCCACGCCGCGGGTGGGATGGGCGGCGATGAGGAAGCGCGGCTTGTGGCTCATCTCGCGGCCGACAATCAGCTTCTGCTGGTTGCCGCCGGACAGGGAGGCCGCGGTGACGTCGATGCCGGGGGTGCGGACGTCGTACTCCGTGACGATCCGGCGGGTGTCCTCCTGGGCCGCCTTCGGGTCCAGCCAGACGCCCTTGGCCAGCGGCTTCTCGGTGACGTGGCCGAGGATGCGGTTCTCCCAGAGGGGGGCCTCGAGGAGCAGGCCGTGGCGGTGCCGGTCCTCGGGGATGTAGCCGACGCCCTGCTCGCGGCGCTTGCGGGTCGGCCAGGAGGTGATCTCCTCGTCGGCGAGCCGGATGGTGCCGGAGTCGGCGGCCCGCAGGCCGATCAGCGCGTCGACGAGTTCGGTCTGGCCGTTGCCCTCGACACCGGCGATGCCGAGCACCTCGCCCGCGTGGATGGTGAAGGTGATGTCGTCGAGGAGCGCCTTGCCGCCGGGGGCCGCGAGGTGCAGCTTCTCGACGCTGATGACCGGGCGGTCGGTGACCGTGGACTCGGCCGTCTCGGGCGTGGGCAGCTCGCTGCCGACCATCATCTCGGCGAGCTGGCGCGGGGTGGTCTCGGCGGGGACGGCCGTGCCGACGGTGGTGCCGCGACGGATGACGGTGATCTCGTCGGCGACGGAGAGCACCTCGCCGAGCTTGTGCGAGATGAAGATGACCGACAGGCCCTCGGACTTCAGTTCGCGCAGGTTGGCGAAGAGCGCGTCGACCTCCTGCGGCACGAGCACGGCGGTCGGCTCGTCCAGGATGAGGGTGGTGGCGCCGCGGTAGAGGACCTTGAGGATCTCCACGCGCTGGCGGGCGGCGACGCCGAGCTCCTCGACCAGCAGGTCGGGCTCGACGTCGAGGCCGTAGCGCTCGGAGAGTTCCTTGATCCTGCGGCGGGCCTTGGCGCCGATGCCGTGCAGCTTCTCGCTGCCGAGGACCACGTTCTCCAGGACCGTGAGGTTGTCCGCGAGCATGAAGTGCTGGTGGACCATGCCGATGCCGCGGGCGATGGCGTCGGCCGGGGACGAGAAGGCGACCTGCTGCCCGTCGACGGAGATGGTGCCCTCGTCCGGCTTCTGCATGCCGTAAAGGATCTTCATCAGGGTCGACTTGCCGGCGCCGTTCTCGCCGACGAGGGCGTGCACGGTGCCCTTGCGGACGCTGAGGTGGATGTCGTGGTTGGCCACGACACCGGGGAAACGCTTGGTGATCCCGGCGAGCTCGACAGCGGTCACCGATTCGTTGACCGCCGCTCCGGCCGGAGGGCTGCTGGACGCGTTGATGGCGCACTCTCCTGGGGACGGGGGTCGTCTACGCGCGTAGCGCCCCTACGGCATACAAAGGGGCCGACGCCCCGCGGCAACGGGGCACGAGGAGCAGCTCCCCGTACCCCGTCGAGCGGACGTAACCCCGGGGGTTACCGCCTGCTTCGAGGCAGTCGCTCGTCAGCTGCTCTTGACCTTGATCTCGCCGCTGATGATCTTCTCCTTGGCCGTCTTGATGGCTTCCTGGAGCTCGGCGTCGTCCGCGAACTTCGGGTTGGAGTTCGACAGGCTCACCTCGCCGGTCTTCAGATCGCCACGAACGATACCGGTCTCGGGCTTGCCGTCCTCGACCGACTTCGCCAGGTTGTACACCGCCTTGGCGACGTCCTTCATCGCCGAGGTCAGGATCGAGTCCTTGTACTTGGCGAGGGCTTCCTGCCGGTACTGGTCGGAGTCGACGCCGATGGCCCACACCTTGTTGGCGGCGGCGGCCTCGATCACGCCCTGGCCGGACAGACCGGCGGCCGCGTAGACCACGTCGGCCTTCTTCTCGATCTGGCCCTCGGCGGCCGTCTTGCCCTTGTCGGGGCTGGAGAAGCCGCCCTCCTCGGCCGTCTGCGTCAGGTACTGGGAGAGGACCTTGACCTTCGGATCGGTGTCCTTGACGCCCTGCTCGAAGCCCGCCTGGAACTTGTGGATGAGCGGGATGTCCACACCGCCGACGAAGCCGACGACGTTCGTCTTGGTGGACTTCGCGGCGGCGACACCGGCCAGGTAGGAGGCCTGCTCCTCGCTGAAGACCAGGTCGGCGACGTTCTTGGAGTTGATGGTGGCGTCGTCGACGATGCCGAAGGTGGTGTCCGGGAACTTCTCGGAGGCACCCTTGATGGCCGAGGCGTACGCGTAGCCGACGCCGATGACCGGGTTGTAGCCCTGCTTGGCCAGCGAGACCAGGCGCTGCTCCTTGTCGGCGTCCGTCTCGCCCTCGGTGGGCTCCAGGTCGGCCGTCTGGTACCCGAACTCCTTCTTCGCCTGCTCCAGGCCCGCGTACGCCGCGTCGTTGAAGGACTGGTCGCCCTTGCCGCCGACGTCGTACGCGATGGCGAGGCCCTTGTCGCCCTTCGAGTCCGACGACCCGGAGGTCGAGGTGCTGCCACAGGCGGAGAGGGCGAGGGCCAGGGAGGCGGTCGCTGCGCCTGCGACCGTGATCCGGGAAATCCGGCGCATGTCTGGGTGCTCCTGTCGTACAACGAGGTCGCACAGCGCCGGGACGGTTCAGCTTCAGCGCTGGCTTCGCCGCAGATTAACGCGCGTAGACCGGCCTGAAAACCCCTTCTGTCCACCTTGTTATAGGCCCGTGGCCAAGCCATCACCGGGTCTTGGCCCGGGTGTTGCCGACCGCAAACGAGGGGTGGCTCTGGGTGATCCAGCTCCGGGGAACGCGGAACGGGCGGACACCCTGAGGTGCCCGCCCGCCCTGGTGCCCTGCGAGGGCCGTTCTACTCGGTCTTCACCTTGATGGAGCCGTCGTCGATGCCCTGCTTCGCCTTGTCCACGGCCTCCTTGAGGCCCGCGACCTTGGCGAACTCCGGGTTCGACTCGGACAGGCCGACGCCGTCGACCTTCAGGTCGAAGGTCTGCGTGCCGGTCAGCGGCTTGTCGTCCTGGACCGACTTGGCCAGCGCGTAGACCGCTCCGCCGACGTCCTTGAGCGCGGAGGTGAGGATGTAGTTCTTGTACGGCGCGAGAGCGGCCTGCTTGTACTGGTCGGAGTCGACGCCGATCGCCCAGACCTTCGCCTTGGCGGCGGCCTCGATCACGCCCTGCCCGGACAGGCCGGCGGCCGCGTAGAGCACGTCGGCCTTCTTCTCGATCTGGCCCTCGGCGGCGGCCTTGCCCTTGTCGGGGCTGGAGAAGCCGCCCTCCTCTGCCGTCTGGGTGAGGTACTGCGACTGCACCTTCACCCCGGGCTTGGTGTCCTCGACACCCTGCTTGTAGCCGGCCTCGAACTTGTGGATCAGCGGGATGTCCACACCGCCCACGAAGCCGACGACGTCGCTCTTGGTGGCCTTGGCGGCGGCGACACCGGCGAGGTAAGAGGCCTGCTCCTCGGCGAAGACGAGGGAGGCGACGTTCTTGCCCTCGACGACCGAGTCCACGATGCCGAAGGTGGTCTTCGGGTACTTGGAGGCGACGGCCTTCATGGCCGGGCCGTAGGCGAAGCCGACGCCGATGACCGGGTTGTAGCCCTGCTTGGCCAGCGAGGCCAGGCGCTGCTCCTTGTCGGCGTCCGTCTCGCCCTCGGTGGGCTCGATGTCGGCCGTCTTGTAGCCGAACTCGTCCTTGGCCTTCGTCAGGCCGGCGTAGGCGGCGTCGTTGAAGGACTGGTCACCCTTGCCGCCGACGTCGTAGGCGATGGCGACGCCGCGGTCGCTGCTGTCGCTGTCGCCGCTGTCACTGCTGGTGCCGCCACATGCCGTGGCGACGAGCCCCAGCGACGCGACCCCCACCGCGACGCGGGTCAGTTTCGAAATCCGACGCATCTGAAGTTCCCCATTCTCCGAAGCTCCGCAGCGGGTGCTCAGTTCGGCGCACATTAACGCGCGTAGACACTCCTGGGAACGGGTCGCCGCGGGGCCGTTATCCATTCGTGCCGATGGCCGGTTACGCCCTTGTGAACCACGGGATCGAACGGGGTCGAAAGGTGTACTCGGGGACACGGCGCGTGCCTGCTCGTCACGCGCACCAGGCTGCCCCCGGGCTGCGCCGCTCGCAACCGGGGGCGTCCCGTCGTGGAGTTCCGGGTTGTCGGCTCGTGCCGCGCCTTTTTCGTGGCAGGTCGCGCAGTTCCCCACGCCCTGAGGGGCGCCGGGTCAGCGGAGGCCGTTGACCAGGGCCGCTGCGGTGAAGAGTTCCACGCCTACCGCGATGGCCGACTCGTCGACGTCGAAGTCGCCCTGGTGGAGGTCGCGGATCTGGCGTTCGCCGGGGGTGCGGACGCCCAGGCGGGCCATCGCGCCGGGGACGTGCTCCAGGTACCAGGAGAAGTCCTCGCCGCCGAGGCTCTGCTCGGTGCCCACGACCGAGTCGACCCCGCGCCGGGCGATCATGGCGTCGCGCAGCAGCTCGGTCACGCCGGGCTCGTTGACGACGGGCGGGACGCCGCGCACGTAGTTGATCTCCGACTTGGCGCGGTGCAGGTTGGCGATCTCGTCGATCGCGGCGACCACCACGTCGGGGGCCTGCCGCCACGCCTCGATGTCGAGGCAGCGCACGGTGCCGGAGAGCTCGGCGTGCTGCGGGATGACGTTCGGCGCGTGTCCGGACTCGATGCGGCCCCAGGTGATGGCGAGCCCGCTGCGGCTGTCGAAGCGCCGCCCGACCAGGGCCGGCACGTCGGTGACCACCCGGGCCGCCGCGGTGACCAGGTCGGTCGTCAGGTGCGGGCGCGCGGTGTGGCCGCCCGGGCCGTCCAGGCCGATCTCCAGCCGGTCGCAGGCGGAGGTGATGGGGCCCTCCCGGAGCCCGATCTTCCCGGCGTCCACCCGGGGGTCGCAGTGCACGGCGATGATCGCGCCGACGCCTTCCAGCGCCCCGCCCTTGATGGCGTCGGCGGCGCCGCCGGGCAGCACCTCCTCGGCCGGCTGGAAGATGAGCCGGACGGGGCGCGGCAGCTGGCCCCGCTTGTGCAGTTCGGCGAGGACGAGCCCGGCGCCGAGGACGACGGTGGTGTGCACGTCGTGGCCGCAGGCGTGCGCGCGGTCGGGCACGGTCGAGCGGTACGCGCAGTCGGACTTGGTGTCCGGGATGGGCAGGCCGTCGATGTCGGCCCGCAGGGCGAGCATGCTGGGACCCCCGCCCCACTGTTCGCCCGGTACGCCGATGTCACAGACGAGCCCGGTCCCGACCGTGAGGACGCGCGGCTTGAGGCCGGCCCCCTCCAGCCGTTCCTTGATCGCCGCGGTCGTGCGGAACTCCTGGTTGCCGAGCTCCGGGTGCATGTGCAGATCGCGCCGGAACGCGATGAGCTCGTCGCGCAGGGGGTCGGGAAGCGCGCCGGGAAGCACGGCTCCCGCGGGAAGGTCGACCTCGGACTCCAGTGACATCAGTGGCTTCACCCTCTGAAGGGTAGGGCGCCCATGTGGTCGCCCGACCCTGGATCGACAAAACTTCAACCCGTTAGGGGAAGAAAATATGACTGCCGGACGCATAGCTATCGACTGAGCTGGGTAAACTTGCCGCCTTTCCGACCGAGTCGGCGGTCGCGCCACTGGCTGTGACTTCGGCCACACCCGACTCGGAGCTCCGGGTATCCATCCATCCTCCTTCACGGATACCACGCCCTGCGCGCCGAACACGGGCGCGTTCATCTGGCGGACGCGTGCGCCGATAGGGTGCGCCCCGTGCGCGCCGACAGCCCCGAGTTCCTCGACCCGATCCGAGCCTCGTACGACGCCGTCGCCGAGGCCTACGCCGCCGAGCACCCGGACAGCCTGGCCGGGAGACCGCTGGAGAGCGCGCTGCTCACGGCGTTAGCGGGGCTGGCCGGTGCGCGAGGGGGGTCCTCGCGGCCCCCGGTGGCCGACCTGGGCAGCGGCCCCGGGTACGTGACGGCCCGGCTGCGGGACCTCGGGCTGCCGGTGTTCGGGGTGGATCTCTCGCCCCGCATGGTGGCCCTGGCCCGCCGGGCGCACCCGGACCTGCGGTTCCACGTCGGTTCGATGACCGCGCTGGACCTGCCGGACGCGTCGCTGGGGGGCGTCGTCGCGCTCTACTCGATCATCCATGTGCCGGACGGTCACCTGCCGTCGGTCTTCGCCGAGTTCCACCGCGTCCTGGTGCCGGGCGCGCCCGTCCTGCTCGCCTTCCAGTCCGGCACGGTGGACGGGCACCGGCGGCTGACGGAGCGCTTCGGGCAGGAGATCTCGCTCGACTACTACTGGCGTACCCCGGAGTCGGTGGCCGACCGGCTCCGGCAGGCGGGTCTGGAGCTCTACGCCCGGGTCGTACGGGAGCCCGAGGACGAGGAGAAGCTGCCCCGCGCGTTCCTGCTGGCCCGGAAGCCGGGTACGGCCGACGGGTCCGTCTGACCCGGCCGACGGGCGGCCTCGCGGGTCCGACCGGGCGTCCGGGTGGCCGCCGCGCGGGCCGCCGCCCCGGGCTGCGGACCGCGGGCCGCCCCGGGTCCGGCGCACCGGGTCCCCCCTCACCGCGGGCATCCGGCGCCGGCGGCGCTCCGGGACGACGAGTGTGACGTCGTGCAGCGGCTACGGGCCGCCGGGCTGCGCGGCCCGGGGCTCCGCCCCCCAGAGCCACCTCGGCTCGCCTTGCCCGGCACCACGCGCCCGGCTCCGGCTCCGGCTCCGGCTCCGGCGGGTCGCCTCCCCGGATCTCCCCCACGTTCCAGTCACCTCGGCCCGTCCCCGCCCGGAACCCGTGCCCGTGACCGCAGCCCAGGGGCCGTGGCCGCGACAACTCGTAGCAGCCCGGCGACGACCGGTCCAAGACCACGGCCAGCCGGTCGCCGTGGGCGTCGGCCGGACGATCGGTCGTCGGTGGTCTAGCCCGCCGCCACCGCCCCCGTCGTGCCCGCCGGGCCGGTGCGGCCCGTGGGGCCCGGCAGCGTCGCGAAGGTCGCCGTGTGCGGCGGGGCGGTCGGGTCCGTGGCGGGCGCGGGATCCGGGGTGTGCGTCGGGGCCGCCGTCGTCAGGCCGTGGGCCTCGCGGGCCGTGCCCGTGACTCCGGAGAGGAAGCCCTGGGCGCGGGGCGAGGCGTGTTCGGTCAGCCAGGCCGGGTCGATGTCGCACACCGCGACGCGCACCTCCGTCCCGGACAGGGCGAGCGGGAGGGTGTGGACGACCGTGGACGGGAAGCTGAGGATGGTGCGGCCGATGGGGCCGCGGCGGGCGATCAGTTCCAGGGGGAGCTCGGGCCGGACGATCTCCAGGCCCGTCTCGACGGCCAGCCGGTGCAGCTTGTCGGTGCTCTCGCGGCGGTGGGCGAAGTAGCGCGTGGCGCCGTGGGCCGTGGCCAGGGCGCGGACCGCCTCCAGGTAGCGGCCGTCGTCCACCACGCCCGTCTCCACCAGGGACGTGCCCACCATGTCCGCACCCCTGGTGAGGCGCGGCGGGCCGAAGCGGGCCCGGGTCCAGGCGAAGGTGTTGGCCCGGACCGTCACGCCCGCCGGGGTCTCGTCCATCGGCATGGAGGAGAAGATCTCGACTCGGCGGCTGTCGCCCGGGGTCAGACGGCGGCGTGCCGCGGCCGACACCGGCGCGAAGAGGAGGTCCCGCGGGCCGGGACGGCCGCCCTTGCGGTGCCAGCGCACCAGGCGTTCGCCCCGGGCCAGCTGCCCGACGAACTCCATCGTCGCCGTGCCGTCGTCGACGACGACCAGGTCACGGGCGCGGGTGATCGTCAGCAGCAGCTGGACGTAGCGGGAGAAGGGGTCCCCCAGGACGACGCGGCCCGCCCTGCGGAGCGGGCCGGCCAGGCCGCCGACGGTCTGGAAGGGAGCCAGGGGCCCGCCGCGCGCCTCCTCCCAGCGGACCTCGTGCCCCTCCTCGCGGGCCAGGTCGGACATCCGTCGCAGCTGGCCGCGCGTCATCGGGTCGACGGGGGACAGCACCACGAGGGTGAGCCCCACGCCGGGGGCGTGCGCGTGCGCCCACTCCAGCACGTTCAGCAGCTGTACCGGGCTCTCGACGAAGGCGAGAGTGTGGGGGCCGGCGTTCCCGGCGCGGGGGCTCATCGACGTACGACCGTCCCGTCGTAAGGGGGGTTGTGGAGGTGGTGCGCTCAGACGCCGACCGGCTCGCCCGCGGCCGTGGCGATCTCCGCCTCGGCGACCACGCCGGCGACGCGGCGCAGCTTCTTCATCGGGCCCAGCTCGGACTCGTAGACCTTCTTGACGCCGTCGCCGAGGGAGGCCTCGATGGTGCGGATGTCGCGGACGAGGCGGGTCAGGCCCTGCGGCTCGACGGAGGCGGCCTGGTCCGAGCCCCACATGGCGCGGTCGAGGGTGATGTGACGCTCGACGAAGGTGGCGCCCAGGGCGACCGCGGCGAGGGTGGTCTGCAGACCGGTCTCGTGGCCGGAGTAGCCGATCGGGACGTTCGGGTACTCCTGCTGCAGGGTGTTGATCACGCGCAGGTTGAGCTCCTCGGCCTTGGCCGGGTAGGTCGAGGTGGCGTGGCACATCAGGATGTTGTCCGAGCCGAGGACCTCCACCGCGTGGCGGATCTGCTTCGGGGTCGACATGCCGGTGGAGAGGATCACCGCGCGGCCGGTGGCGCGCAGGGCGCGCAGCAGCTCGTCGTCGGTGAGGGAGGCGGAGGCCACCTTGTGGGCGGGCACGTCGAACTTCTCCAGGAAGGCGACGGCCTCGGTGTCCCACGGGGAGGCGAACCAGTCGATGTTCTTCGACTTGCAGTAGTCGTCGATGGCGCGGTACTCGTCCTCGCCGAACTCCACGCGGTGGCGGTAGTCGATGTAGGTCATCCGGCCCCAGGGCGTGTCCCGCTCGATGTCCCACTGGTCGCGCGGGGTGCAGATCTCGGGGGTGCGCTTCTGGAACTTGACGGCGTCGCAGCCGGCCTCGGCGGCGGCGTCGATGAGCTTGAAGGCGTTCTCGAGCTCGCCGTTGTGGTTGATGCCGATCTCACCGCAGACGTAGACCGGACGGCCCGGGCCGACCTCGCGCGAACCGAACTGGCGGATACGGGAGTTGGTGCTCATGGCAGGAGATGTCCTTACTTGGTGAGGGAATCGAGAGAGGGGCCGAGGATCCAGCTGGCGATCTCTCGGATCGCGCCGTCGCCACCGGGGACGGTGGTGACCGCGCGTGCGGCGCCGCGCACGACGTCGTGGGCGCTCGCGACCGCCACGGGCCAGCCCACGAGGGCGAAGCACGGGAGGTCATTGACGTCGTTGCCGACGTAGAGCACGCGCTCCGGCGCGATGCCCTGCTCCTCGCACCACTGCTTCAGCGCGAGGTCCTTGCGGTCGATGCCGTGCAGCACCGGGAGCTTGAGCTTCCGGGCCCGGGCGGCGACCACAGGGTTCTGTTCCGTGGACAGGATCAGCATCTTCAGGCCGCTCCTGCGCAGGGCGGCGATGCCGAGTCCGTCCCCGCGGTGCACGGAGACGAACTCCCGTCCGTCGGAGTCGACGAGCACCCGGTCGTCGGTCTGGGTGCCGTCGAAGTCGAGGACGACCGCGTCGATGTCGTCGGCGGTCGGGAGCGCGCCGGGCCGGTCCGCGTCGAAGAGCGGGGCGAGGGCCCGGGCGCGGGCGAGGTCGTGCGGGTCGTCGATCTCCAGCACGCGTGCCGGGTCCGTGCGGACCAGTTCGGTGCGGCCGAAGAAGCGGTGCCGGTGCTCGCGGAAGCCGGTCGCCTCCATGGCGTAGGCGGCGCCGGTCTCCAGCAGGTCCTGGGGGCGGTCCTGGCGGCGGGGCCGGAAGGACTTGTCGTGGTTGACGCCGTAGCCGCCGCCGGCCGCGGCGTCGGCCTCGGCCTCGCTCTTGGCCGTGGCCTCGTCGTCGGCGTCGCGCCAGACGAACCCGTGGAAGGGCGCGACGGTGACGGCGGTGTCGGCGCCGTTCTCGGCGATCGCGCCGGCGACCCCGTCGATGTCCTCGCGGACGAGGAACGGGCTGGTGCACTGCACGAGCAGCACCACGTCCACGGGCGTCCCGTGCAGGGCCTCGTGGGCGTCCATGGCGTGCAGGACGGCGGCCTCGGAGGTGGCGGTGTCACCGGCGATGGCGGCCGGGCGCAGCACGACCTCGGCGCCGGCCTGGCGGGCGGCGGCGGCGATGGCCTGGTCGTCGGTGGAGACCACGACGTCGGTCACGAGCCGCGCGGCGCGGCATTCGCGGACCGCCCGCGCCACCAGCGGCACGCCGCCGACGGGCAGGAGGTTCTTCGCGGGCACGCCCTTGGAGCCGCCGCGTGCGGGGATCACCGCGAGCACGCGGCGCACGGAGGCGCCTTGGCCGGCTTCCGGTCGGGACATCGGGTCTACTCCTTGGGCAGGGGTCTCTTGGCGGCTCACAGCTCCCCCATCCGCCGGATGACGGGCGCCACGCGCTGCACGCCGTGCCGGTAGGCGCCGCGCGCCGCCCGGCGCACGATCTGCCGGACCGGTCCGGGCTCCTTGTCGGCTGCGGGGGCGCCGGGCAGCGGCGTGCCGTCCGGGCCGAGGTGGTGGCGGGCGAGGATCCCGGGCAGGTAGCCGGGGGCGGTGGCGGGGGTGTAGTACGGGGTCAGCGGGGGCAGGCCGCCGGGCCTGCCGAGCAGCTCGGCGATGCGCTCGCGGGCCGCGTCGAAGGCGGAGTCGTAGGTGCCGTCGGCCACCACGCCCTGCCGGGAGACCCACTCCTTGTCGGGTTCCGGGCGGTGTCCGGCGTCGAGCTGGTCCCAGGAGGCGAGGCAGCCGGAGCCCACGAAGTGGTGGTTGCCGAGCGACTCGCGCACGCCGAGGTCGGTGAGGACGACCGTGGGGATGCGGCGGTGCAGCGACTCCAGGGCGGCGGTGGAGCTGACCGTCACCAGCAGGTCGGTCCGGTCCAGGACCTCGCCCATGTTGCCGTACACGAGGCGGAAGTTGGCCGGCGGATCGAGCCGCTGGACCAGCTTCTGGTAGGGCAGTTCCTCGATGTGGGTGGTGTGTTCGCCCGGCTTGGAGCGCAGCTTCAGCAGCACCTCGCGCTCGGGGTGCCTGCGGGCGTGCTGCACCAGCCGGTCGAGCAGGTAGGTGCGGTCCTTGCGGCTCTCGGGGACCGAGGGCTGGGCGGCGAAGACGACCGTGTAGGGCCTGCGCCCTTGCTTCGCAGAGGGGTCGTGTTCGCCGGTGTACGACGCGCCGCCGAGGAAGGGCAGGGCCACCTCCGTCACCGAGGAGGCGTCGGCGCCCACTCCCTCGTACACGGCCCGGAAACGCTCCGCGTCCTGACGGGAGTTGGCGAGGACGAGGTCGGCGCCGTGGCGCAGCAGCAGGCCGTCGGCGAGCTTCTCGTAGACGACGCCGACGTAGCCGGTGACGACGACGGGCCGCGAGGTGCGGTCCTCCCAGACCCGCTTGAGGCCGTGCAGCATCGCCTGCACACCGCCGCCCACCAGGGACAGGACGAGGACGTCGTAGGACTCCTCGGCCATGACGCGCAGGAACTCGACCGCGGTGACCTCCCGCAGCGAGTCGGCGCGCACGCCCACTTCCTGGAGCTGGCGCGGGGTGGGCGTGGCCCGGCCGCGCAGCAGGAAGCCGTCGAGGACGGGGCCGACTTGCGCGTCCTGACGCGCTGCGGTTTCCATGGACGGTCCCGGGGCGATGCGGTGCGCGGTCAGCGCACCCCATTTCCATCGGGTGTCGGAGTCCGCGAGGACCGCGATGCGCGGGCGGTTCGGTGTACTTGCTGGCACGTCGATGACGCTAGGAAGCGAATCCTAGGTATGGCGGAACCGCGACTCAACGAGAAGTTAACAACACCCCTCCGGGAGCCGAACTGGCCCGCTGGAAAGCGGTAAGTACACGGGGTGCACCGTTCTGACACATGGAGTTCACCCGGTGTACCTTCACCGGAAAGTTCCGCTGCCGGGCGGGCTCCTAACGTTTTGCGGGTGCCTAAGCTTTCCGTGATCGTGCCGTTCTACAACGTGCAGCAATATGCCCCGGACACCCTCAGAAGCCTTCGGCTGAACGCCGACCGCGATTTCGAGTTCATCCTGGTCGACGACCATTCGAAGGATGAAACCCCGGCCATTCTCGAACGGGCGGCCGAGGAGCTCTCGGACGTCGCGCAGGTGCGTTACATCCGACACGAGAAGAACGGCGGCCTCGCCACCGCCCGCAACACCGGCCTGGACGCGGCGCAGGGCGAGTACCTGACGTTCCTGGACGGTGACGACTGGCTCGCCCCCGGATATCTCACCGAACTGGTGTCCGCCATCGACGGGTTGGGGTGCGACTTCGTGCGCACCGACCATGTGCAGGCCACCGCACGCGCCCGGTCCGTGCACCGGGTGCCGGTCGGGCGCCGCTGGGAGGTGTTCGACCCGCGTGAGGCGATCCTGCCGGCCCACCGCTCCACCTCGGTGGACTACGCCTACGCCTGGGCCGGCGCCTACCACCGCCGCCTGGTCGACAAGGGCCTGCTCCACTTCACCGACGGGCTGCGCACGGCCGAGGACCGGCCGTGGATCTGGAAGCTGCACCGGGAGGCGGAGTCGTTCGCCGTGGTCAGCCTGCTCGGCGTGTTCTACCGGCGCGGGGTGGCCTCGTCGCTGACGCAGATCGGCGATGTCCGCCAGCTCGACTTCATCCGCGCCTTCGACCAGGTGATCGAGGAGACGGCCGCGGACCGTGAGGCCGGCCGGCTGCTGCCCAAGGCGGTGCGGACCTACTGCGCGATCATCGCCCACCACCTCTCCAACGAAGACAGGTTCGAACCGGCCGTGGCGAGGCAGCTGCGGTCGATGAGCGCGGCGGCCATCAAGCGGATGCCGCAGGACGCGCTCCGTGACGCACTGGAGGCCATGGACATGGACCGCGCGTCCAAGCTGCGGCGGCTGCGCCGCCGGGTGACCACGACGGGAGCGGCCGCCTGATGCCCGGGACCACTCAGATCTTCTGCGCCTCGACGCTCTACGGCGTCGCCACCCTGGCCGCCGCGATCGACTCGGACCTGTTCGAGGAGCCGGACCGCCGGGTGCTGCTGGTGTTCAACAACGCAGCGACCCCGGAGACCACCCCGGCCCTGGACGAGATGCCGGGCTTCGCGCCGCTGCGCGAGCACTTCGACGAGGTGCTCTCCTGGAACGAGGCCATCCGCCCCTTCCACCCCGGGGCCTGGACCCCGCGCGCCGACGACGTGCCGCTCTTCGAGCGCTACCTGCGGATGCTGTGGAACCTCGGTGACGACCGCGTCAGCCTGGTCCTGGAGTCCATCCAGGTGGCGCCCGCGCTCACGGTGGCCCAGTTGTTCACCGACGCCCCCGTCGACGTCTACGCCGACGGCCTGATGAGCTACGGCCCCACGCGCAACAAGCTGGACCCGCTGGTCGGCACCCGTGTGCGGCGGCTGCTCCACCTGGACCTGGTGCCGGGGCTCACGCCGATGCTGCTGACCGAGTTCGGCGTGCCGGCCCACCTGGTGCCGACGCCCGCGTTCCTGAAGGTGCTGGGCGAGGTCACCGAGACCGTGCCCGAACTGCCCCACCTGCCCGGCGACTCGGCGTTGCTGCTCGGCCAGTACCTGTCGGCGCTGAACATCCTCTCCCCCGAGGAGGAGGAGGACCTGCACGTGCGGATGATGCGGGGCGCCGTCGCCCGCGGCCACCGCACCGTCGTCTTCAAACCCCACCCGACCGCCCCGGCCCGCTACAGCCGCGCCCTGGAGACCGAGGCGGAGAAGCTCGGCGTGGACCTCACCGTGCTGGACACGCCCGTCCTCGCCGAGGTCCTCTTCGACCGCGCCCGGCCCGCGCTGGTCGTCGGCTGCTTCTCCACCGCCCTGTTCACGGCGTCGGCCTTCTACGACCTGCCGGTCGCCCGCATCGGCACCGAGCTGCTGCTGGAGCGGCTGACGCCCTACCAGAACAGCAACCGCGTCCCCACCACCCTGGCGGACGCACTGCTGCCCGGCCTGGAGAGCGGCACGGAGGGCGACGTCCTGCCCGCCGAGCGGCTGCCCGGTCTGCTCACCGCCGTCGGATTCACCATGCAGCCGCAGATCTATCCGGAGCTGCGTGACCAGGCCGAGCAGTTCCTCGCCCGGCACCTCGGTCCGCGCACCCGGCGCTACTTCAAGAAGCGCCGCCTCACCTCGCTCGGACTGCCCGGGGGAATTCCGCAGCGGCTGGCGTTCCTGCCGCGCAATTCCACGGCGCGCCGGGTGGTCCGGCGGGCGCGGGCGCTGCGCAACAAGGCGGTACGCCGCTGAAGAAGGTGCGCCCGGCCGCCGGTCACGGCGACATCCAGATGAACCCATGGAAACCGGCAGGCGAAGCCTGTCGCCATCGAACACGATTCCGTCAACTCTCGTCCTAGGGTGACAGGCGCCCTGCCCGCGCACAGGCGGCCCAGGTAAAGGACATACGAGCCACACAGAGGTTTCCAGCGTGACCGAGACGGTCGTCAGCCCCCGCAAGCCCCGGCCCGGTCCCGCCGTGCCGGTCGAACCACCGGGCGCCACGACCGTGCCACGGCGCCGGGAGAGGTCCGCAGGCCGGATGCGCGCCCTCGACGGCCTGCGGCTGGTGGCCGCGCTCATGGTCGCGGCGTACCACTACGGCGGGCGCGACGGCGAGGTCGCCGAGGCCTGGGGCTCCTCGCCGAAGCTGCAGTTCCCCACGCTGCACGAGTTCCTCGCCTACGGCTGCCTCGGCGTGCAGGTGTTCTTCGTGATCAGCGGGTTCGTGATCTGCATGAGCGGCTGGGGCCGGCCGCTGAGGTCGTTCTTCGCCTCCCGCGCCTCCCGGCTGCTGCCCGCCTACTGGGTGGCGGTCCTGCTCGTCACGGCCGTCTTCGCGCTGCCGGTCGTCGCCTACGAGGCGGTCTCGCCGAGTGACGCGCTGGTCAACCTCACCATGCTGCAGATGCCGCTGGGCGTGGACCGGGTGCTCGGGGTGTGCTGGACGCTGTGGGCGGAGGTCCGCTTCTACGCGTTGTTCGCGCTGTGCGTCGTACTGCCCGGGGCCACCCGGCGCCGGGTGATCATGTTCTGCGCGGCCTGGACGCTGGCCGCGGTGGTCGCCGACAACGCGCACATGCCGCTGCTCGACATCGTGCTGATGCCCGAGTACGCCCCCTTCTTCATCGGCGGTGTCGGGCTGTACCTCGTCCACCTCGACCGGCGGGACGTCTACGGCTGGGGCATCGTCGCCGTGAGCTTCCTGGTCGGGCAGCACTACGCGGTGCAGGACCTGTGGCACGCACCGGAGGCGGGCGGCTTCTCGTACCGCTCCTCGCTCGGCATCATGCTCGTGGTCACCTTCGGCTTCGTGGCGGTCGCGGCGATCGCGCTGGGCTGGCTGCGCTGGGCGAACTGGCGCTGGCTGACGGTGGCGGGGGCGCTGACGTACCCGTTCTACCTGGTCCACGAGCATCTCGGCTGGGTGGTGATCCACGCCCTGCACCGCGGCCTGGGGCTGCCGTCGGCGGTGACCTTCTCCCTGACGGTGGCGTCGATGCTGCTTCTGGCGTGGTTGCTGAACAAGTATGTGGAGAAGCCGCTGACACCGCGGCTGCGGGAGCTGCTGGCCAAGGCCCGCTGAGCTGTTCACGGGCCGTTCAACCCACCGTCGGTTCGGGCAACGCTCACAGAGAAGGCTCGTCTCATGACCAACGCGCAAGCGACCGACAAGCACCCCGGCGAACTGGCGGACGTCCCGGGCTGGTTCCCGGCGCTGGACCAGATGCTCTTCACCTGGTTCCTGGAACGGCAGCAGAAGCAGGGGACCCGCGGCGACCTGCTGGAGATCGGCGTCTACCTGGGCAAGAGCGCGATCCTGCTCGGCCACCACCTGCAGCCGGGCGAGACGTTCACGGTCTGCGACCTGTTCGAGGGCGACGCCCCGGACGGGGCCAACCAGGCGGAGGCGGCGAAGTCGTACTCCTCGCTGACCCGGCAGGCCTTCGAGCGGAACTACCTCTCCTTCCACGACACCCTGCCGACGGTGATCGCCGCCCCCAGCTCGGTGGTGCCGGCCAAAGTGGCCCCGGGCACCTGCCGCTTCGTCCACATCGACGCCTCGCACCTGTACGAGCACGTCCACGGCGACATCGGCGCGGCCCACGACATCCTGCGGCCCGACGGCATCGTGGTCCTCGACGACTTCCGCTCCGAGCACACGCCGGGCGTCTCGGTCGCCGCCTGGGAGGCCGTCCTCAACCGCGGTCTGCGGCCGGTCTGCCTCAGCACGCAGAAGCTGTACGGCACCTGGGGCGATCCCGAGCCGCTCCAGGAGGACCTGCTGCGGATGCTGCGTCAGCGCACGGACGTCGGTCTGAGCGTGCAGGAGGCGGCCGGGCACCGGCTGATCCGGACCCGCTCCCGGGGCATCAAGCCGCCGCCCTTCCCGACCTCGCGGCACTACGTGGCACCCGTCCCCGTGCAGGCTCCCGCCACCGAGGTCGCCCAGGCCCGTGCCGCGCGTCCGGCCCGTCCCGCCCCGTCCCGGACCCGCCGGATCGTCAGGGACCTGCTGCCGCCCGTGGTCACCCGGGCCGTACGGCGGGCCCGGGCGAGGCGGTCCTGACGGCGGGTCGTCGGACGCCGGGGCTGTACCTCGTCCACCCCGACGGCTACCTCGGCTGGGCGGGCGACACGGCGGCCGGGCTCCCCGGCCACCTGGCCCGCTTCGGCCCCTGGCGGCGAGGCGTCACGAACTCGCCAGCGACAGCTTGACCGCGAACCCCAGGAACAGCGCGCCCGCCGCCGAGGTCGCCCCCGCCGACAGGCGCCTGCGGCGGCGGAAGGCCGCGGCCAGCCGGGTGCCGCCGAAGATCAGCGCGCTGAGGTACAGCACGCTGGCGAGCTGGGCGAGGACGCCGAGGACGACGAAGGACAGGGCCGGGTAGGCGTACGCCGGGTCCACGAACTGCACGAAGAAGGCGACGAAGAACAGGATCGCCTTCGGGTTGAACAGACTGACGACGAAGGCCCGCCGGAAGGGCCGCTCCTCCGCGGGCGCGGCGCCCTCGTCACGGGCGGTCCGCTCCCCGCGCGTCCGCCACATGCCCCAGGCGGCGCGCAGCATGCCGATCGCCAGCCAGGTCAGATAACCCGCCCCCGCGTACTTCACGATCCCGAACAACACGGCGTTCGCCTGCAGCAGCGAGGCGACCCCGGCCGCGGACAGGGTCATCAGCACCGTGTCCCCGCACCAGACGCCCGCGGCGGCGGTGTACCCGGCGCGCACGCCACGGCGGGCGGCCACGGACAGCACGTACAGGGAGTTGGGGCCGGGCAGCAGAATGATCAGGACGAGGCCCGCCAGGTAGGTGGGCAGATCGATGACACCGAACATGGAAGGGAGTGTCGCACGGAGCCCTGGGCTCCGGACCCGGTGCTCACCGGCTTCCGCCGCCGCTCAGAAGGCGTCCGAGGGGACATACGCCCCCCAGACCTCCCGCAGCGCCCCGCACACCTCGCCCACCGTCGCCCGGGCCCGCAGCGCCTCCCGCATCGGATACAGGACGTTGTCGTCGCCTTCGGCGGCCTTCCTCAGGGCGGTGAGGGCGGTGGTGACGGCCTGCCGGTCGCGTTCGGCGCGCAGGGCGGCCAGGCGTTCGGTCTGCCGGGCCTCGATGGCCGGGTCGACCCGCAGCGGCTCGTAGGGCTCCTCCTCGTCGAGCCGGAAGCGGTTGACACCGACCACGACCCGCTCGCCGGAGTCGGTCTCCCGGGCGATGCGGTAGGCGTTGCGCTCGATCTCGCCCTTCTGGAAACCGCGCTCGATGGCCTCGACCGCCCCGCCCAGCTCCTCGACCCGGCCCATCAGGTCGAGCGCCGCCGCCTCCACGTCGTCGGTCAGCCTCTCCATGACGTAGGACCCGGCGAAGGGGTCGACGGTGGCCGTCACGTCGGTCTCATGGGCCAGGACCTGCTGGGTGCGCAGGGCGAGACGCGCGGATGTGTCGGTGGGCAGGGCGATGGCCTCGTCGAAGGAGTTGGTGTGCAGCGACTGGGTGCCGCCCAGCACCGCCGCCAGCGCCTGGACGGAGACGCGCACCAGGTTCACCTCCGGCTGCTGGGCGGTGAGCTGGACCCCGGCGGTCTGGGTGTGGAAGCGCAGCATCAGCGACTTCGGGTTGCGTGCCCCGAACTCCTCGCGCATCACCCGGGCCCAGATCCGGCGTGCGGCGCGGAACTTGGCGACCTCCTCCAGGAGCGTGGTGCGCGCGACGAAGAAGAACGACAGCCGCGGCGCGAAGTCGTCCACGTCCATCCCGGCCGCCACCGCCGTGCGTACGTACTCGATGCCGTTGGCCAGGGTGAAGGCGATCTCCTGCACGGGCGAGGCACCCGCCTCGGCCATGTGGTAGCCCGAGATCGAGATCGTGTTCCACCGCGGCAGCTCCGCCCTGCAGTACTGGAAGATGTCCGCGGTCAGCCGCAGCGACGGCTTGGGCGGGAAGATGTACGTGCCGCGGGCGATGTACTCCTTCAGGACGTCGTTCTGGATCGTGCCGGTCAGCTGCCCGGGCCCGGCCCCCTGCTCCTCGGCGACCAGTTGGTACAGCAACAGCAGGACGGCCGCCGGGGCGTTGATCGTCATCGACGTCGAGACCCGCTCCAGCGGGATCCCGCCGAACAGCACCCGCATGTCCTCGACCGAGTCGACCGCCACGCCCACCCTGCCGACCTCGCCGTGCGCGAGCGGCGCGTCGGAGTCGTGGCCCATCTGCGTGGGCAGGTCGAAGGCGACCGACAGCCCCGTGGTGCCGTGGGCGATCAACTGCCGGTAACGCGCGTTGGACTCTGTCGCCGTACCGAACCCGGCGTACTGGCGCATCGTCCAGGGCCGGCCGGTGTACATCGTCGGGTACACCCCCCGCGTGTACGGGTACGCCCCCGGCTCCCCCAGCTTCTCGGCCGGGTCCCAGCCGTCCAGGGCCTGCGGCCCGTAGACCGGCTCGATCGGCAGTCCCGACTCCGACTCGCGTGCCATGGTGGATGCCTCCCGGAAGCAGTGACCTCGCTCACCACCATGCCCTGTGGTTCGCGGCGGGTCACGCCCGGGGAACATCTCAGGTGACATCCGGGCGGACCGGTGAGACGACGGGGGGCCGTGTGCGTACCACGGGCATGGGGAGATCGACAGCGGCAGCGGTCGCCGTGCTGGCCGCGCTGACCGGCTGCACCGTGCAGACCCCCGGCGACGACGGCAAGGGCCGCTCGCCGGTGCGCATCGAGCTGCCCGACGGCACGCCGTCCCCCGCGCGCAGCCCCGCCGGCGGTGGCGAGGGCCGGCCGAGCGCCGCCCCGCCCTCCGGGGACACGCCCCGGGCCGCGCCCCGCGTGCTGTGGTCGCGCGGCGACACGGGCCGGGACGTCCGCGAGCTCCAGGCGCGGCTCCGGCAGGTCGCCTGGCTGTTCGACGGCCCGACCGGGACGTACGACGGGGCCACCGAGCGGGCGGTCAGCGGCTTCCAGGGCAGGCGCGGGCTGCCGCGCACCGGGCGGACCGACACCGTCACCTGGGAGCGGCTGCTGCGGATGACCCGCGAGCCGGGCCGCTGGGAGCTGTATCTGATGGGCGGCCAGCCGGCCGATCCGCCGGATGCGCGCTGTCGCGGCGGCCGGGTGCTGTGCATCGACAAGACCAGCCGGACGCTGCGCTGGATGGTCGACGGGCGGACGCTGTCGACGATGGCCGTCCGCTTCGGCTCGGAGTACACACCCACGCGGGAAGGCGTCTTCTCCGTCTACTGGAAGTCCCGCGACCACGTGTCGACGCTCTACGACTCCCCCATGCCCTACGCCCTGTTCTTCAGCGGCGGCCAGGCCGTGCACTACTCGGCGGACTTCGCCGCCCGGGGCTACGCGGGCGCCTCGCACGGCTGCGTCAACGTCCGGGACGAGGCGGCGATCGCGAGCCTGTACGCGCAGGTGCGCAACGGCGACAAGGTCGTCGTGTCCTGGTGAGACGGGGGAGAGGGGTTCGGGGCGCGGGCGGGACCGGGGGAACGTGTCCCGCCCGCGCTCAGGTGCACGAGCCGTAGGTACGGGGGGAACCCCGGCTCCGTGCGACGGCCGATGACCAGTCGGCTCACTCATTACTGCGCCGCAGCGGCCGAAAACGTCACACCCTCGGCCAAGGGTTTTTCACGGAGGACGAAACCGCAGGTCGCAGGGGTGCAAGGGAGTGCCCGGCGCGGCTGTGGCCGACGCCGCCCGCGACGTCGGCCGTCTTCACCCCGGCCTGCGGCCCCGCCTTCCGGTCGGCTTTCCGGTCGGCTTTCCGGTCGGCTTTCCGGTCGGTCTTGCGCTCGGCCTTCCCCTCCGCCTTGTCCGCCTCGCTGTCCTGGCCGCGGTCCCGCTGCCCGTCCCGGCCCTTGCCGTGGCCTTGCCCTTGCCCCTGTCCCTGCCCTTGCGCTTGCCCCTGCCCTTGCCCCTGCCCCGTGTCCTTGTCGTCCGGCTCGCCGGAGCGGGGGCCGGCCATCAACAGGACGCCCTTGCAGTACTTCCACACGCGCGTGCCGCCCGCCGCGTTCCGCAGGACGCGCGTGCGGTCGTCGTCCAAGTGCTTGCCGTCGCGCAGGTCGCGGCAGGCCCGGGCGATCGCCTCGCGGCTGTCGGGGCGGTCCTCCCGGGCGTCGCCCTTCCCGGTGGTGTCCTCGCGGGTGCCGTTCCGTCCGGGGTCACCGGCGCCGCCGGTCGCGGCGCTGTCCGGGGCGTCGTCGCCGGGAGCACCCTCGCCCTGCCCGGCGCCGGTCGGCGAGGGTGAGACCAGGGGGCGCTCGGGAGGAGTGGTGGCGGCCGAGACGGAGGCGCCGGGGTCGGTCTCCTCGCCGCCGAACGGCGCCCCCAGGACTCCGGTTCCGGCCACGACGGCGACTGAGCCGACGGTGCCGACGGCCAGCGAGGCGGCCAGCGCCAGGCCGGCCGGACGGACCCGGCGGGAGCGCCGGACGCCACCCGGGCCGCGGCCGCGCGCGCGGCCGATCCGGACCAGCCCGGCGTCGGCGGTCCCGGCGGGGGCCTGATCACGGATGGCGGCCAAGGCGGTCGCCGCGTCGGCGCGTTCCTCGCGGGCCTTGCGGAAAGCGGCTACCGCGGCGGCCTCACCGGGCAGTTCCTCGCTGGTCGGCGGGGGTGGCACGGACAGCGCGCCGAGTGTCCTGGCGAGCCGTTCGGCCTCGCCGCGGTGGGCGCCGTCGACAGCTTCCGGTGGCTCTCCGCTCAGCAAACGCTCCGCCGTTTCGCGGTCCAGCCACCTGTACTGCTCGTCGGCCATCACACATCCTTCTGCGTCCGCGCAACGCTGTGCGTCACACCTGCGGACGTCACCGCACCGCCACGCGGTTCTCGCTGGGGCGGCAGGGCGTCGAGCACCCCGGCCGATTCCGGATCGGCCTGAGGATTGTCGCCCAGCAGCTCGGCGAGCCGCTTCAGGCCCCGGTGCGCCGCCGTGCGGACCGCGCCCGGGCGCTTGCCGAGCGTCTGCGCGGCGGTCTTCGCGTCGAGCCCCACGACCACGCGCAGCACGACCGCTTCGGCCTGGTCCTGCGGCAACCGGGAGATCAGGGAGAACGTACCGTCGGTGGCGAGCGCCTCGATGGCCTCGCCCGCGGTGTCGCACTCGGCGGCGCGGCCGGTCAGTTCCGTCTCGTCACCGCCGATGGCGGGCCGCCGCCCGCGCATGCGTATGTGGTCCAGCGCGCGGTTGCGGGCTATCCGGGCGGCCCAGCCGCGGAACCGGTCCGCGTCGCCGGTGAACCGCTCCAGGTCCCGGGCTATCTGCAGCCATGCCTCGGACGTCACGTCCTCGGCGTCGGGCTCGCCGACGAGCGTCCGTACGTATCCGAGCAACCGCGGGTGCACGGCGCGGTACACAGTACGGAACGCGGTCTCATCCCCGTCCTGTGCCGCACGCACCGCGGCGGTCAGCTCCGCGTCGTCCCCCAGCACCGCGTGCCCTTCTGCGCCTGAGCCGGCGCCGCTTGCCGCGGCCCGGGTTCTCGCCGTCGTCGTTCCTCGTTGATCATTGCGGTTCACAAGCCCGCAGGTGGTTGCGGTGGTCCTGCTGCCTCCGGTGTGGCGCGAAAGGCACGTTACGACCTGAAACCACTCGCCGTCCACGTCCCCCCGAGATGCAACGAAGCCGTGACACGGAGGGGTGTGACAGAAAACGCACACCGGACGCTGTAGGAAGTACGGGCCGCCGCGCGGCCCGTGCCGCGCGACGGCCGGGGCCTCTCCTGTGGGGGGTGGCGGCCCTGGCCGTCTCCGGCGGCCGGCCGGACGGTTCCGATCCGCAGGAGCCGCGCAGCCGGATGAGAGCTGCATCACAACTGCCGGACCGCCGCGGGATCTCGACCGCGTCCGGACCGCGCCCGGCTTCAACGGCGCAGCGCTTCCACGGGCGGGACGCGCGATGCCCGCCTCGTGCCCACGAGCCCTCCGACGAGGCCGAGCGCCGCGGACTCGGTCAGGAACTTCTTCTCCCTCGGGTTCCAGCCCAGGTCGCTCGTTGAGGGCCTCGGCGCGTGCGACGCCCGCGCGGACGGCCTTGGGAAGGCGCAGTCCTTCGGTTCCGCGGCGTACGCAGCGGAAGTCAGCGCCTGTGACTGCGGGAGCGCCACGACGGCGGTGGCGCTCACGTGCCCCTCTTCCCGGAATGCCCGGAACGCCCGGAACACTCGGGTGCGGTGGTGCGGCGGCGTTCGGCGACGGCGATCAAGGCGAGCGTCAGCTCGAACACCGCACAGACCGTCATCACAGGTGTGAGGAAGTCCGGGACGGCCGCCGTGCAGGAACCACCCGACGACAGGCGGCAGTCGAGGGCGGATGGCAGGTAGGACACGCGGCAGCCGCTCACCTGCCCGTACGGCTCGCCAGGTCACATCGCCGACCGGGTCAGGGACGGCCGCGGTCGTCGGGGCGCTGGGTCCGCCCCTCAGTGCGAGGCTCTCCGCCGTCGCTGCCACGGCCGTTGCCCGCGCCACTGCCCCCGGCGCCCGCACCGTTCTCCGCGGCGCCCGCACCGTTCTCCGCGACGCCCGCACCGTTCTCCCCGGCGCCCCTGCCGTTGCCCCCGGCGCCCGTGCCCCGGCTGTCGCCGCCCGAGCCGTTGCCCGCGTTCCCGGGGTCACCGCCCGCGTTGCCGGAGCCGGGAGTTCCGCTGCCCTTGTCAGGTGCGGCGGTGCCGCCGGGCTCGTCCTGGGCACCGGCGGACCGCTCCGCGCAGTAGGCCGTGACGTTCCTCTCGCCGCCCGCGGCCTCGACGAGGCGCTGCCAGGCCGTCGCGCCCAGGGCCTTGCCCCGGCCGCCGGCCCGCTCGTAGGCGCGGCAGTGCGCCTCGGTGTCCCGAGCCGTGCCGGGGTGGTCCGGGCGGGCGGAGCCGGAGCCGGCCGGGCCGTCGGTGGCGCCGCCGGACGAGGGGCCGGGGGCGCGGGTGACGGCGGGTGTGCGGCCCCGTTCGCCGGGATCGTCCGTGGACGCCACCGAGCCGATCGCCGCCACGGCGACACCGCCCAGCGTGAGACTGGCGAGCAGCACGGAGAGGGTGGCCCTCAGCGAACGCCCGCGAAGCCGGCGCTCCCGGGAGCGCCAGTCGTCCCGGCGGCGGGTGCCGGCCCGGTGCGCGCCCGCGTCCCGGGCGGCCCGGAACGCGGCGACGGCCCGCTGCTCGGCCTCGGCGTCGATGCCGTCGCGGATGAGAACGGCGGCGAGCAGCGCCTCCAGCTCGGCCTCCCGCAGGGCCGGGGAGGAGCCGGGGCGGCCCGGGCTGCCGGGCCCGGCGGTCCGGGCGTGGCCGGCGGGCCGTTCGCCGGTGTCCGGCACGGCCCGGCGGGTGTGCGCGGAGTCCGCGGGGTGCACCTGCCGACGGCCGGGGAGCCCGCCGTCGCTTCGATGTTCACCCATGTCCGGTTCCGTCCCTGCTCGATCCACGCGTACCGCACGGCCGGCCGTGTGCCCACGACCCGGCCGGCCGGCCCGGTGACCCGGGCCCCATCCATACGTCTCGCCCGTCCGCCCTGTTCAGGGCGGCGGCCCCGGCGGCTGCCCCCGGGCCGCCGACGCCGTTCATTTCGACTCCCCCAGCGTCCGGCGCGCCTCATCCGTCACACCTTCGACGCCCAACTGGGCGGCGAGACGTTTCAGCCCCCGGTAGGCGGCGGTGCGCACCGCCCCCGGCCGCTTGCCGAGGACGCGGGCGGCGGCGGGGCCGTCGAGTCCCACCACGACCCGCAGCAGCACGGCCTCGGCCTGGTCCTGCGGCAGTCCGCCGACCAGCCGCAGGGCGTGCGCGGTGGACAGCGACTCCAGTGCCTGGTCGTGCGTGCTGTGCGGCCCGGGCAGGTCGAGGACGTCCTGTTCCAGCGCGGAGGACCGGGGCCGTACGCGCTGGCGGCGCAGGTGGTCCAGCGCCCGGTGCCGGGCGATGGTCGCCGTCCAGCCCCGGAAGCCGGCCCCGTCGCCCTCGAACCGCCCGAGGTCCCGGGCGATCTCCAGCCAGGCGTCGGAGGCCACGTCCTCCGCGTCCTCTCCGACCAGGCCGCGCAGGTAGCCGAGCAGGCCCGGCTGCACGATCCGGTAGGCGACCGCGAAGGCCGCCTCGTCACCGTCCTGGGCCCGCGCGACGGCCGCGCCCAGTTCCCCGTCGTGCGCCTGCCCGCGCCGGGGTTCCCCTCCCTGGCCCAAGAACCGTCCTCGTCCGTACCGAGCGCGGCGCGTCCGTGCCACGTCCTCCACGCAGATCAGCGCCGGGCGGCCGAGAAGTGTCACAGCGGACCGGCCGTCGCACCCCCGAGGGCGGGCAGAACCTGACGCCGTGACACCCCGAATCTCCGCTTGAGGACAGGGCCCGGTGCGCGCGGTGCACGGGGCCCTTCGGTCGTCCTCCGTTCGCCGGATTTCTCCCGGCGGGCGAACGGACGGCCCCGGCAGGCGGGAAGGACGGTCAGGACATCCCGCCGCCCCGCAAGTGGACCGGAGACGAGCCCTCATGACACGCCTTCTGCTGCGCACCGCCGTCGTCACGGCCCTGGCCCTCGGCGCCCTCGGCCCGGCCCGGCCCGCTCTCGCCGCCTCCTCCGACGGCGTGCACACCCTGCGGGTGCCGGACGGCGACCCGCACGACAGGGCCCTCGCCCCGCGCACCACCGAGCCGTTCAGTCTGCTCGGCATCACCTGGGACGACCCGCACGAGGCCCTGGACGGCACCGCCCACGTGCGCACCCGCTCACGGGACAGCGGTGCGTGGAGCGCGTGGCGCCCCCTGGAGACCGATGCGCGGATGCCCGAGACGGGCCCCGACCGCGCCCGGGCCGGAGTGCGCGGCGCCACCCAGCCGCTGTGGGCGGGGCCGTCGGACGGCGTCCAGGTGCGCGTCTCGGGCGAGCGGCTGCCCGAGGGGCTGCGCGTCGAACTGGTCGACCCCGACGGCGGACCGGACCACGCCGTGCACGTGGTGGAGCCGGGCGTCGTCCCCCCGGCCGCCGGACCGCTCGCCCCGGACCGTCCCGCCGTCACGGACCGTTCGGCCTGGGGCGCCGACGAGTCGCTGGTGAAGGACCCGCCCACCTACACCGGCGACACCAAGGCGGTGTTCGTCCACCACACGGCCGGCACCAACGACTACGCGTGCTCGGAGTCCGCGTCGATCGTGCGCGGCGTGTTCCTGTACCACGTGATGAGCAACGGCTGGAACGACATCGGCTACCACTTCCTGGTCGACAAGTGCGGCACCGTCTTCGAAGGCCGCGCGGGCGGCATCGACAAACCCGTGCTCGGCGCGCACGCCTACGGCTTCAACACCGACACCAGCAGCGTCTCGGTGCTCGGCGACTACTCCGCGATGACCGCCAACGCCGCCGTCCGGGAGTCGGTCGCCAAGGTCGCGGCGTGGAAACTCGGCCTGTACGGCATCGACCCGACCGGCACGGTGGTGCTGACCGCCGGGGCGGACAACGGCAAGTACGAGCTGGGCGAGAAGGTCACGATGCACCGCATCTCCGGCCACCGCGACGGCTACCCGACCGAGTGCCCCGGGCAGCACCTCTACGACGACCTGCCCCAGATCCGCACCCTCGCCGGAGACGCCGGCAACCCCACCGAGCCCGCCCCGCCGCAGACGGACCCGTTCGCGCCGGAGCCGTCCGGGCGCTGAGGCTACGGCCGGGACGTGCCGCTCACCGCGTCCCGGCACAGCAGCCGCAGCGAGCCGTGCCCGGCGTAGGCGCGGCGGGCCTCGTCGATCGGGTCCCACAGGCGCCCGTCGGGCGTGCGGATCCAGTGGTCGCCGCCGCTCGCCCACCACTCGGCGCCGGCCTGACGCGCCATCACCTCGCCCGCGTAGGCGCCGAAGCCGCGCAGCACCGTCTCGACGGCGGCGAAGGGCGCTCCCTCGCGCCGGATCTCCTCGATCATCCGGTCGACGCTCCACAGACTCTGCGCCGAGTAGTCGAGGCGCAGCCGTGCCCCCTCGCGCATCGTCGCCACTGTGTCCGCCGCCCACCGCAGGGGCTTCGCCGCCGCCGACGGCCTGGTCTCCGCTTGAGTCGTCACATCCCCAAGAGCGCTCAGGAGAAGCGTTTCGTCACCCGGATCCCGGCGGCTGCCCCGAAGCGGCGCAGGACCGCCCCACCTCACCCGGAGGACGGTCACAGGACTCTCGCAGGATCGGGGGTTTGGCCTGTCTCAGCCCTGCTGCCGGTTGCGGCGCGACACCACCGCGCGCAGCACCCGCCGCCCCTCCGTCGACACCTCAAGCGCCCGGCGCAGCCCGGCCTGCCCGTGTCCGGCAAGGACCTCCAGGACGACGACCTGCCGGCGCAGTTCGGCGGCGACCAGGGGCGACATGCCCTCCGTACGGCCCTCGCGGCGGGCGGAGACGGAGGAGGTGCCGTCCTCGGAGGGGTCGAGGAGCCGGTGGATCTGCAGGGCGGCGACGGAGCAGGCGTCGGCCCACACGCGCACCGCGGCGGCGGACCGCTCGGCGGGAGCGGCCCGCAGCATCCGGTGGGCGAGCACGACCGCCTCGTCCCCGTCGTCGACGGCGTCCAGCTTCGCCCGGGCCTGCTCCAGCCGCTCGCCCCACTCGGCCGCGCCGGCGCCGTCGGTGAGGCTCGCCCACAGCGGCCGCAGGGTCTCGTCGTCGCCGCCCAGCAGGGGCACGCACCGATCCAAACAAGCCAGACCGCTCGCGGCCAGCCCGCGTTCGTCGGCCTGTGCGATCAACTCCACCAGGCTCATCCACGCCTCCCTCCGCGGACCGTCTCCGGGGCCCTGCCAGGCCGCTTTCAGCCCATACCCCTCACGGAACCCGCACTTCCCCTTACTGCGTGCGACGGCCCCGGAGTGTCACAGGGGCACCACGCCCAGCCTGTCGAGGAAGCGGAACAGCAAGTTTTCGGCCAGGGGATCGGGGTCTGACGTGAGTACGTCCAGGAGGGCCCCGGCGTCCACCTCGTGCCCGGCCTCGGCGGCCCAGCGCACCGCGCGCTCGGCGGCGTCGTCCGGTTCGAGGAAGTAGTCCTCCAGCGTCAGGCCCTCCTGCCCGGCCCCCAGGTACCCGGCCATGGCCGCCCGGGCGAGGCAGGTCGTCCACGCCCCGCTCTCCGGCGCGGCGGCCTCCAGCACCACGCACTCGCTGTTCATGACGTACCCGAACAGCGCGGGCGCGCCGGTCTCGTCCGCGAGGGCGTTCATGTTCCCCACGTCGCCCTCGCCGCCCGGGTACTCCCAGACCTGCCATCCGTCCGGTGCCGAGGTGTGGCGCGTCATCCGGTCCGCCGCGCCCGCCAGCGCGTCCAGCCCGGCGAGCGGCCGCTCCCCCCGGCCGACGACGAAGTATCCCCAGTAGCCCATGTTCCGGTTCCCCCCGGCATATTCGATTCGGCTCGCGTCAGAAGACCACCACAGCCGTACGGGCGTTCGCAGCCGTATGGGCCAATTCGAGCGGACTCAGCCGAGCCTGTCCGCGAGCGCCCGGAACTCGGCCCAGGACAGTTCGGGCCTGTCCGGGTCCCACAGTTTCTGCACGGTCGCCCGCAGCGGCAGCCGGATGCCGGCCGCGACCTGGGCTTGCGTCTGGGAGTTCGCCAGGTCGCACCAGACCGCGAAGGAGCCGCCGAGGATCTGGCCGTCGTAGCGCTCCGGGACGGCCGCGGTGCCGCGCAGCACGCGTGGCGTCCACTGTTCGTAGATCCGCTGCCCCGTCGGATAGACGAAGGTCTGCGGCTCGCCGAGCACGTAGTACAGGAACTCGTCGTTGTAGTTGATCACCTTGCGGCCGGCCTGCAGGTACTCCAGCGGCGGCCGGGCGCCGATCTCCTTGCCCGTCCAGTAGGCGACCTGGATGTCCTTGTCGGCCTGGACGGAGCCGCCGCGGAAGAAGCCGTCGTTCCAGGCGCGCGGGACCCGCTGGTGCCCCCGCACGGTGGCGGCCCGGTCGTTCAGCCAGCCGGTGGTGAGGTCGGCGATCGTGGCGCCGGAGCCGTACTTCTCCCGCGCGGCGGCGGCCAGCTGCGGGAAGGACGCCTCCGGGTCGGAGCGGACCAGCGCCTGGTACTCGTCGGCGCCCAGGTGCCAGGGCCTGCCGGGGAAGAGGCCGGCGTACTCGTTCAGCAGGTCGTCGACGATCTCGGCGCTCCGCGGCTTGGAGATGTCGATGGCGCCCTGCACCGCCGACCCCTGCGCGGTGCGCAGCTGCAGGTCGGGGTGGGCGTCCAGGACCGCGCCGAGGTGCCCGGGCGAGTCGATCTCGGGCACGACGGTGATGTGCCGGCTCTCCGCCAGGTCGACGATCCTCCGCACCTGCGCCTTGGTCAGGTGCTGCTCGGAGACGACCTCCGGATGCGTGTCGGACTGGATCCGGAAGCCCTGGTCGTCGGAGAAGTGCAGCCCCAGCTCGTTGAACTTCAGGTCGCCCAGCTCACGGATCCGGTCCTCGATCCAGCCGGCCGTGAAGTTCTTGCGCGCGATGTCCAGCATGAACCCGCGCCGCTCCTTGGCCGGCTCGTCGCGCACCACGCCCTCGGGGGCGGTGCCGCCGTCGTGGGTCTCCTGCTTGAGCGTGCGGGTGCCGTAGAAGACACCGGCCTCGGCGGGCCCGCTGATCTCGACGCGCCCGTCGCGCACGGTCATCACGTACGACTCCGGGTTGGCGCCCTTCTTCGCCGCCAGCGACAGCCGCACATCCCCGTCCCGGTCGTCGTCCTTCTCACCGGCGTAGGTCAGCCCCAGCTCTCCGGCGATCAGCCGCCCCTCGTCGGCGAGCGCGGGGTCGTTCACGACCACGCGCTCGCCGTCCCCGGGCTTCCAGCCCGGGCCGCGGGCGGGGGTGTGGTCGCGCACGGCGGGGATCGTGCGGGGCGTTTCGGACAGGGCGTAGGAGCGGCTCGGGCTCGTGCCCGGTTCGGTGGTGGTGGGGGCCGCCGCGGCCCCGCCGGGGGTCGATCTCGCTTCCGCCCCGGTGGACCCGCCGTCGCCGCCCGAGGCCGCCCACAGCCCCAGACTCACCCCGGCCGCGACCACGACCAGGGCTACCGCCATGGCCACGACCAGCACCTGCCGCTGTCTCACCTGCTTCGCCGAAGCCCGGCGCCTGTGCTGACTCACACGCCCAACCTAAGACCCGGCACGCCCCGGCGCGCGTCCACACGCGTCCACCACGCGTTCCGAAACTCTCTCCCCCGGGTGAAATTCGGGCATCCGTCGGACACGCCGTGGTCGCACTCGATAGCGTGACGTCACAACTCTCACAACATTGCCCTGCCGACACACGTGACGCCCACGAGGACCCACGCTGCCCGCGCACCGTCTCCCAGACCTCCCCGGCCGACTGGCCATACCGGTGGAGCACTTCAACGCGGCCTCGGCGGAGGACCTGGAGCAGACCCTCCTCGCCTGCCTGCGCAGCCGCCGCTGGGCCCGCCGCGTAGCGGACCACCGCCCCTACCCGGACCTGGACTCCCTGCTGGCCGCCGCCGACGAGGCGGCCTACGACCTGACCTGGGCCGACCTCACCGAGGCGCTGGCCGCCGAGCCGCTGCCCACGCTGCCGCCGGACACGTACTCCGCGGCCCACACGGCCCTCGACGCGGCCCACGCCGCCTACGAGGCCCGCTTCGGACACGTGTTCGTCATCTGTCTGGACGGCCTGTCCCCCTCCCAGGTGCTCGACCGCATCCTGGAGGCCATCCGGTCACGATTGACGAACGATCCGGAGGAGGAGCGGGCGGTGACGGCCGAGGAACTCCGGCGCCTGGCCAGGGGACGCCTACTGGCTGCCCTCAGGGGCGCGGGGAACTGCGCGATCAGCCACTGACGGCCCGCACCCGGCACCACAGGACGCCGCACGGCGCCGGGCCGCACTAGCCCACCCGTACCCCTTTGCGTGCCAGTTTGATCACACCCAGGGACCCCCGCTCAGCCCAGCGGCAGCGCCTCGCTACGATGCTGGGGGCCGGTGGACCGTACCCGGCCGGGCCCGACCGACAAGGAAAGCCGGCGCGGCCCCAATCACCGCTCCCGGAGGAAACTTCCGTGCCGGCTGGAACGCTGTACCGCGGCCGGGAAGGAATGTGGTCCTGGGTGGCTCACCGAGTCACCGGCGTCCTCATTTTCTTCTTCCTGTTCGTCCACGTGCTGGACACCGCTCTCGTGCGGGTGTCCCCCGAGGCCTACGACAAGGTCGTGGCCACGTACAAGACGCCGATCGTCGCGCTGCTGGAGTACGGCCTCGTCGCCGCCATCCTCTTCCACGCGCTCAACGGCCTGCGTGTCATCGCCGTCGACTTCTGGATCAAGGGCGCCCGCTACCAGAAGCAGATGCTCTGGACGGTCGTCGCCCTGTGGGTCGTGCTGATGCTCGGGGCGATCTACCCCGTCCTCGGCCACGCCGCTCGTGAACTGTTCGGGAGCTGACGCCAATGTCCACGACCGATAAGACCGCCGCAGGCGTCGGCCCCGTCGAGGGTGGCGCCGTCTACACCGTCGACAACCCGGCGCCCTTCATCGAGGCCCCGCGCAAGCGGACCAAGAAGTCTCCGAAGAGCACCCGGGGCAACTTCGAACTCGCCGCCTGGCTCTTCATGCGCCTGTCCGGCGTCGTGCTGGTCGTGCTGGTCCTCGGCCACCTGCTGATCCAGCTCGTGCTGGACGGCGGCGTCTCCAAGATCGGCTTCGCCTTCGTGGCGGGCCGCTGGGCGTCCCCGTTCTGGCAGGTCTGGGACTTGCTGATGCTTTGGCTGGCGATGCTGCACGGCGCCAACGGCCTGCGCACGGTCATCAACGACTACGCGGAGCGCGCGAACACCCGGCTGTGGCTCAAGGGTTTGCTCTACACGGCCACGGTGTTCACCATCCTGCTGGGCACGCTGGTGATCTTCACCTTCGACCCGAACATCCGCTAGGCACGGGGCTGCGAGAATCATGAAGATCCACAAGTACGACACCGTCATCGTCGGCGCCGGTGGCGCGGGCATGCGCGCGGCCATCGAGTCCACCAAGCGCAGCCGCACGGCCGTCCTGACGAAGCTTTACCCGACCCGCTCCCACACGGGCGCCGCGCAGGGCGGCATGGCCGCCGCGCTGGCCAACGTGGAGGAGGACAACTGGGAGTGGCACACCTTCGACACGGTCAAGGGCGGTGACTACCTGGTCGACCAGGACGCCGCCGAGATCCTGGCGAAGGAGGCCATCGACTCCGTCCTCGACCTGGAGAAGATGGGCCTGCCGTTCAACCGGACGCCGAACGGCACCATCGACCAGCGCCGCTTCGGCGGTCACAGCCGCAACCACGGCGAGGCCCCGGTCCGCCGCTCCTGCTACGCGGCCGACCGCACCGGCCACATGATCCTCCAGACGCTGTACCAGAACTGCGTCAAGGAGGGCGTGGAGTTCTACAACGAGTTCTACGTCCTGGACCAGCTGATCACCGAGGTCGACGGCGTCAAGAAGTCGGCCGGTGTGGTCGCGTACGAGCTGGCCACCGGCGAGATCCACGTCTTCCACGCGAAGTCCGTGATCTACGCCTCCGGCGGCTGCGGCAAGTTCTTCAAGGTCACGTCCAACGCGCACACGCTGACCGGTGACGGCCAGGCGGCCGTGTACCGGCGGGGCATCCCGCTGGAGGACATGGAGTTCTTCCAGTTCCACCCGACCGGCATCTGGCGCATGGGCATCCTGCTGACGGAGGGCGCCCGCGGTGAGGGTGGCATCCTGCGCAACAAGGACGGCGAGCGCTTCATGGAGAAGTACGCGCCGGTCATGAAGGACCTCGCGTCCCGTGACGTGGTGTCCCGCTCCATCTACACGGAGATCCGTGAGGGCCGCGGCTGCGGCCCCGAGGGCGACCACGTCTACCTCGACCTCACGCACCTGCCGCCGGAGCAGCTGGACGCCAAGCTGCCCGACATCACCGAGTTCGCCCGCACCTACCTCGGCATCGAGCCCTACACGGACCCGATCCCGATCCAGCCCACCGCGCACTACGCCATGGGCGGCATCCCGACCAACGTCGAAGGTGAGGTCCTGGCGGACAACACCACGGTCGTCCCGGGCCTGTACGCGGCCGGCGAGGTCGCCTGCGTGTCGGTGCACGGCGCCAACCGCCTCGGCACCAACTCGCTGCTGGACATCAACGTCTTCGGCAAGCGCGCGGGCATCGCCGCCGCGGAGTACTCTCAGAAGGCGGACTTCGTCGAGCTGCCCGAGAACCCGGCGGACTTCGTGGTCGAGCAGGTGGAGCGGCTGCGCAACTCCACCGGCGCCGAGCGGGTGTCGGTCCTGCGCCGCGAGCTTCAGGAGACCATGGACGCCAACGTCATGGTGTTCCGCACCGAGCAGACCATCAAGACGGCGGTCGAGAAGATCGCCGAGCTGCGCGAGCGCTACAAGAACGTGGCGATCCAGGACAAGGGCAAGCGGTTCAACACGGACCTGCTGGAGGCCATCGAGCTGGGCAACCTGCTCGACCTCGCCGAGGTCATGGCCGTCTCCGCGCTGGCCCGCAAGGAGTCCCGCGGCGGTCACTACCGCGAGGACTACCCGAACCGCGACGACGTCAACTTCATGCGGCACACCATGGCGTACCGCGAGGTCGGCGCCGACGGCTCCGAAACCGTCCGTCTCGACTACAAGCCGGTCGTCCAGACCCGCTACCAGCCGATGGAGCGTAAGTACTGATGGCTACCCCTGTTCTGGACAAGGAAGACGCGGCCGGCAAGCCCGAGCCCGGTTTCGCCGACTCCCCCTACATCACGGTCACCTTCCGGGTCCGCCGCTTCAACCCGGAGGTCTCGGCGGACGCCACCTGGGAGGACTTCCAGGTCGAGATCGACCCGAAGGAGCGCGTCCTCGACGCCCTCCACAAGATCAAGTGGGAGCTCGACGGTTCGCTGACGTTCCGCCGCTCCTGCGCGCACGGCATCTGCGGCTCGGACGCCATGCGGATCAACGGCAAGAACCGCCTGGCCTGCAAGACGCTGATCAAGGACATCAACCCCGAGAAGCCGATCACCATCGAGGCCATCAAGGGCCTCACGGTGCTGAAGGACCTCGTGGTCGACATGGAGCCGTTCTTCCAGGCGTACCGGGACGTCATGCCCTTCCTCATCACGAAGGACACGAACGAGCCCACGCGCGAGCGGCTGCAGTCCGCCGAGGACCGCGAGCGCTTCGACGACACCACGAAGTGCATCCTCTGCGCGGCCTGCACCACGTCCTGCCCGGTCTTCTGGAACGACGGCCAGTACTTCGGCCCGGCCGCCATCGTCAACGCGCACCGCTTCATCTTCGACTCGCGCGACGAGGCCGGCGAGCAGCGCCTGGAGATCCTCAACGACCGCGACGGCGTGTGGCGCTGCCGCACGACCTTCAACTGCACGGACGCCTGCCCGCGCGGCATCGAGGTCACGAAGGCGATCGCCGAGGTGAAGCGCGCGCTGATCACGCGCCGCTACTGAGCCCGGCAGCCTGACCGAGAAGGCCCCGTCACCGCTGGTGACGGGGCCTTCTGGCATATGCCACACCATCGGATGAAGGCGGCGGAACGGGCCGCGGGGGCGTCGCCCGGCCTACGATGATGCTCTCGACACCAGCCCCCAGGAGGCACCTGATGTCCGCAGCTTCCGTCGAGCATCCCTTCCATGACGAAGAGCCGGTCACCCTGACGACCATCGCCGACGAGATCATGGAGCGCCATCCGGGCTACCGCGTCGAGATCATCGGAGGCCACCTCCTCGTGACCCCGTCCCCGGATGCTCCTCATGCCCGTGCCCTCACCGGCCTCATGATCCCGTTCATCGCCGCAGGCCTGCACGGCGCAGAGACCGAGACCCTTCAGAACGTCGGGCTGTGGCTCCCCACCGGCGCCGAGGACTACGCCATCCCCGACCTCGTGGTGGTGGACGCCGACATCGACGACCACCTCGTCGAGAACAACGCGTACGACCCCGCCTGCTTCCGTCTCGTGCTCGAGGTCACCTCCGGCAACTGGAAGGACGACCTCAGGACCAAGGTCGCCGCCTATGCCGAGGCGAAGGTGCCCGTCTACGTGGTGGTCGACCGCGAGCACCAGCGTCTCCACGTCCTGACCGATCCGGTGGGAAGCGGCTACGAGAACCACCGCCCGCACGCCCCCGGCGAGCTCGTCACCCTCCCCGACTCCATCGGCGCGAAGGTGACCCTCGACGTGGCCGAGATCCTCAAGGCCGGCCAGGCGAGGACGAGCGACTGAGCTCGGAGCACCCCGTTGGTCAGGGAACAGACCTGAACAAGGGCCGTCGTCACCCAGCACAGCTGACCCACATCATTCCCTTACTCGTGTCCGCCTCGGGCCATGCCGTGGGAAAGAAATCCAGTCAACGCCGTCCGCAAGGTCCGCATCGAAATCGCCATCGATGTAAAGGCACGTTCCCTGTCACCCAGGACGTCTCGGGGGACGGCGTGACCGACCTCGTCTACCGCTCCGACGTCTCCGGGAAGCTGTGGCTCCGCAAGGGCATCGCGGCTTCGGGCAGCGGGGTCGACCTCACCTCGCTGGCGACCGCGGCCAATTCCTCGGGCGGGGCGGACAACGAGTACGGCGCCTCGGGATGGTCCAGCAGTGCCGTGCCCCATCTGATGGGCACACCGAGTGCCAACGGCGACACTATTCCCGACCTGTGGGCCGTCCTGGCCGACGGATCCATGCGCTTCCACTCGGGCAGCAAAACCGCTCTGACCGGCCCCGGAGCGGAGATCATCGCTCGGGCCGACTACTGGAAGACCCGGATCGCGATCGGATGGGGCAGGGGCCGGGGTCCGCTCTCGCGGGGCCCCGGCCCTTGCGTCACAGCTGGCTCAGGATCGAAGGGTCCGTGATCCTCGTGTCCTCCGCCAGCAGCATCGCCTTGCTCAGGATGACCGACAGCATGCGGTCGCCCTCGAAGGGCAGGTAGCCCGTGCCCGGTGCCGTCGGGTCGGACTTCGGGACGATGCAGAGGTACTGGTCGTTCGGGGTTCTGAGGATGTTGCCCGAGCCGAGGTGGATCTTGTAGGTGTGGCGGTCGCCCCTGACGTGGAGGAAGCGGCCCTGAAGCGTGCAGCGGTCGGCTATCGCCAGGCGCGGGATGAGGCGCTCCAGCAGGAGCCTGCGGGTCTCGGCGCTCTGGTTGAGCTCGCCGAAGCCGTACGACCTCCAGTACTCCCGGAAGCGGCCACCCGGGCCGCCGTCCTGCCAGGTCGGGTCGTTGCCGACGCTGGCCACGCCGACGAACAGGTCGACGTCGCGCAGGACCTCGGAGAGGACCAGGGGCGGGATGTCCTTCAGCGGGACGGGGGCGACGCGCCTCTGGCCGGGGGTGAGCCACATGGTGTACTCGCCGCCGTAGCAGTGGGCCCAGTTCTCCGGGGCGTCGATCGGGTAGAAGCGGACCTGGTCGGTGCGCAGGCGCAGGTAGCTGCCGGATTCGGTGGTGTCGACGCCGTACTCCTCGCCGTCGCCCTCGATCCAGTACTCGGCGCGCAGGCCCCACTGGGGCAGCTCCCGCATGGCGGGCGGGGCCGAGTCGTCGACGCACAGGCGGAGCTTGTTGCGCCAGCCGCGGATCGCCGCCAGGGAGTGGAACTGGTGCTGGCGCAGCACGTGTGCCGCGAAGCGGTTGGAGTAGGTGCGGGTCGCGCGCTCGGCGTCCGTGAGCAGGTACACCTCGCGGTGCGCCTGCTTGAACGGCTGCGTGATGCCGTGCCGTTCCAGCCAGTCGCGCCAGGCGACGATCTCGGCCGGTTCGTGGCCGACGGGGTGCCAGAGCTCGACCCGGGTGCCCGGCGGCAGCGGTTCGTCGGACAGGGTCCGCAGCTCGCCGTCCGCGAATCCGGCGGTCGTGCCGTCGACCGTCCACAGCAGGCGGCGGGCCAGCGTGCCGACCAGCGGATGGTCGAGGTACCGCTCGCGCCAGACGGCGTACGGCCAGCTGCGGCGGGCCAGGAACTGGCGGTCCAGGCGCTCGCTCTGCGCCGAGAGCATCTTGTCGATGTCCTTGACCGCCGTCTTCAGGTCCTTCAGTTCCTCGGCGTGGTCGCGCCTCACCGCGGCCGGCACGCTCTTGACGGGCTTGCCCGCGGCGTTGCGCCAGGTCAGGACGGCCCGGGTGCCCCGGATCTCCAGCAGGGCCGTCGCCTCGCCGAGGTGGTACGCCGCCTGCCCGACCTCCGTCAGCCCGTAGGCCGGGACCGCCAGTTCCTCGATCTCCTCGCGGCTCAGGCCCAGTGCGCCGGCGCGGGTCTCCAGGGCCGTGTCGAGGAGCTTGGCGGTGGGCTTGTACGTCACCCGCGTGGCCAGCCGGGCCAGTTCGGCGAGGGCCGCCTCGGACTCGACGCGGGCGAGCGCGATCACGCCCGCGTTGGCGACCTTCGGGTTGCGCGGTCCGATGCCCGCGACCTTCTTGAGCGAGGTCTCCACCAGGGTGCCGAGGGCCCGGGCCGTGCCGGGGTCGGGGGGCAGGAGGGACAGGAGCCAGGCCAGGCCCCGCAGGGCGGTGGCGTTGTAGGGGTCGTAGGCGCTGTCGACGTCCGGCTCCCACTCGCGGCGCACCAGGGGAAGCGTGCGGGGGCGGCCGGCCAGGGCGAGCCAGGAGAGGACCTTCTCGCGGACGGCGTCCGCGCCGAGGGTGTCCAGCAGGGCCCGCGCGCCCTTGTCCCACTTCGCCGTCGGCTTGGAGGCGGTGGCCGTCAGCGCGTGCCGCAGCAGGGCCTGCCAGTCGGGGGTGGTGGCGTCGCGCAGGGCCTGGTCGGCCCAGGCCTCGCCGACGTTGAGGGCGGGGTCGGTGAGCTGCCGGGCCAGGGTCAGGAGGTCGTCCGCGCGGTAGGCGTCCAGGGCGGCGCGGCGGACGACGGCCACGACAGGGGCGGACAGCGGGCGGCCCGCGGCCAGTTCGGCCCGGGCCAGGGCGTCGAAGCGGGCCGCGTGCCAGAAGGTCTGCCGTCGGGCCAGGTCGTCCAGGGCCCGGCCGCGCTCGGCGGCCAGCGGGTCGTCGTCGAGGCCCTCGGAGATCAGGCCGCACAGGACGAGATGGCGGCAGCGGTCCTCCGTGTCGTCGCCGGCCTGGGCGAAACGGTCGGCCAGGGCGTGCAGCAGCTCGCGGCGGCGCTCGGCCGGCAGCTCGCGCAGCCGGTCCAGGGCCTGCTCCCAACCGCCGCCCCAGCTGCCGCGGCTGGAGCGGAGGACGCGCAGCGCCTCGTCGGCGACCCGGCCCATGTCGCCCTCGGTGATCCTGTCGCGCAGCCGGTCCATGTGCGACCGGGGCGTGCGGAAGGCGCTCATCAGCCACCGACCAGGGGGACGAGCTTGAGGAACGTGACCTCGGTGCCGAGCGGGAGGTCGATCTCCTCGTCCGGGTCGGTGACCTGACGGTCTCCCACCAGCACCAGGAAGCCGTTCCCCGCGAACGCCCGCAGGGCCAGGGCCGTCTGGGCCTCCGGGTCGATGCGGCGGGGTGTGCGCAGCGCGTACCCGTTCAGCACGCGCTCGGTGTCCTCCGGCTGGACGAGCCCCTGGAACACCTGCGGCGTCCGGGCGTTGAACTCGGCGACCTCCTGGAACACCCGGCGGCGGATCAACTCCCGCACGCTCAGCCTCTCCTCGGCGATCTCCAGCCCCCAGGCCGCCCGCCGCTCCCCCGCTGTCGTCTCGTCGACGAACGTCACGATTGCCATGCCGACGACAGTACGAGCCACCACTGACAATCACCCCGCACCTTGTGTTGAACATGTTCAAAAAGAGGTCTACAGTCATCCCCGACAGTATTTTGAACGTGTTCAAGAAGGGTGGGGGCAATGGACCGCACGGTCGTCGCCTACGTCATCTACCTGCTGGTCAGCATCGGTCTGACCATCTGGGTGGCCCGCACGCTCAGCCGGAACGGCAGGATCTTCCTCGCCGACGTGCTGCACGGCAACGAGAAGCTCGCCGACGCCGTCAACCACCTGCTGGTGGTCGGCTTCTACCTCGTCAACCTCGGGTTCGTCGCGCTGTACCTGAGCGACGACGAGACCATCACCGACACGCGCGGGATCTTCGAGGCCCTGTCGACCAAGCTCGGTGTGGTGCTGCTGGTGCTCGGCGTGATGCACCTGGCCAACGTCTACGTGCTCAACCGGATCCGGCGCCGGGGCGCGATGGAGCGGGAGCAGGTTCCCCCGGTGCCGCCGCAGGGCTGGGTCGCCCCGCAGGCCCAGGCCTGAACGGAGACGGCACATGAACGCCACCGCACCGGCCCCGCGACCGGGCCCCGCCCCGGTCCGCCGGCTCACCGTCCTCTACGACGCCGAGTGCTCCCTGTGCGCGTTCCTGCGCGACTGGCTCCTGCGGCAGCCCCAACTGGTGCCGCTGGAGCCGGTCCCGGCCGGCTCCGCCGAGGCCCGGCGGCGCTTTCCCGGCCTCGACCACGGCGCCACCCTCGACGAGATCACCGTCGTCGGCGACGCCGGACAGGTCTACCGGGGCCCGGCCGCCTGGGTCGTCACCCTGTGGGCGCTGCGCGAGCACCGGCCGCTCGCCCACCGGCTGAGCACCCCCTCCGGCGCCCGGCTCGCCAAGGGCGCCGTGCTCGCCGCCGCGAAGTGGCGCGGGACGCAGTGGAACCGGGGGCAGCGCGGCACGGGTCAGTGGGGCGGCCGGGTGTACCGGCGGGCGGACGGGTGGGCGTACGCCCCCGGCACCGGCTGGACCTACACCGCTCCGGGCTGCGCCGACGGCACCTGCGCCCCTCGGTAGCGGCACCGGTCCTGGCGTTAGGCTCTCTTCCCGTGCCCGAGAAGAACGACGGCCCCGACGACGGCGCCACCCCGACCAAGTCCGAGCAGACCCGCGCCCTGATCCTGGAGACGGCCATGCGGCTGTTCCAGGAACGCGGCTACGACAAGACGACGATGCGGGCCATCGCCAAGGAGGCCGGGGTCTCCGTCGGGAACGCCTACTACTACTTCGAGGGCAAGGAGCACCTGATCCAGGGCTTCTACGACCGGATCGCCGCCGAGCACCAGGTGGCCGTCCGGGAGATCCTGCGGCGGGAGACCGACCTGGAGGCCCGGCTGGCGGGCGTGCTGCGGGCCTGGCTGGACATCGCCACGCCGTACCACGAGTTCGCGGTGCAGTTCTTCAAGAACGCCGCCGACCCGGACAGCCCGCTCAGCCCCTTCTCGCCCGAGTCGGAGCACGCGCGCGTGGAGGCCATCAGCGTCCACCGGCAGGTGCTGGCCGGGACGAAGACGAAGGTGCCCGAGGAACTGCGGGACATCCTGCCCGAGTTGATGTGGCTGTCCCAGATGGGCCTGTGCCTGTATTGGATCTTCGACCGGACCGAGGGCCGCGAGCGCAGCTACCGGCTCGCCGAGCGGGGTGCCCGGCTCACCGCGCGCGGGGTCGCCCTGGCCCGCTTCCGGGTGCTGCGGCCGCTCGTGCGGGAGGTGCACGAGCTGTTCACGGACTTCCTGCCGGGCATGACCCGGGCGTTCCCGGACCCCGCCGGGCGCGCCGCCGAGTCCTAGGTCGTGTCCGGGTCCGGGGCGTTCTCACCGGCGTGGGTCAGGCCTGCTTCGACGCCAGCTCGATCACCGTGATGTCGGACGGCGCCCCCACGCGGGTGGGCGGGCCCCAGGCGCCGGCGCCGCGGGAGACGTAGAGCTGGGTGTCGCCGTAGCGCTCCAGGCCCGCGAGGGTGGGGTTGGCGCCGGAGGCGATGAGGTTGCCGGGCCAGAGCTGGCCGCCGTGGGTGTGGCCGGAGAGCTGGAGGTCGACGCCGTGTTCGACGGCGTCGTGGATCTGCACGGGCTGGTGGGCGAGGAGCACGCACGCGCGGGCCCGGTCCCGGTCGCCGAGCGCCCGCGCGAAGTCGGGGCCCTGGCCCTCGTCCTCGCCGGCGATGTCGTTGACCCCGGCCAGGTCGAAGTACGGCAGTTCCCTGCGGGCGTTCTCCAGGGGGGTCAGGCCGAGCCGCCGGATCTCCTCGACCCACTGTTCGGCGCCGGAGAAGTACTCGTGGTTGCCGGTGACGAAGTACGAGCCGTGGCGCGCCCTCAGCTGGGCCAGCGGGGCGGCGGCGGGGCCCAGGTCCTTCACGCTGCCGTCGACCAGGTCGCCGACGACCGCGATCAGGTCGGGCTGGGTCGCGTTGACGGTGTCGACGACCTTCTGCGCGAAGCCGCGGCCCAGGACCGGGCCGAGGTGCACGTCGCTGACCACGGCGATCCGGTACCCGTGCGCGCCGCGCGGCAGCTTGGCCAGCGGCACGGTGACCCGCTTGACCTCGGGGCCGCGCAGCACGCCGTACGTCCCGTACCCGACGGTGCCGACGGCAGCGGCGGCGGCCGCACCGCCGACCACGCGGGAGACGAAGAGGCGGCGGGAGGGGCCGGTGGGTGCGGGGGTGCCGGCCGGGTCCGTGGGGGCGGGCGGCCGGGCGCGGTCCCCGGCCGGACCGGGCGCGGGGGCGGGCTCCGGGCCGGGCGCCACGGGTTCGGCCGCTCCGCCGGGCACGGTGACCTTCTCGGTCGGTGCCGGGGCCGCCGGTAGCGAGCCGGGCTCCCCGCCCCGCTGCTCGGCTCCGTCCCGCCGCTCCAGGAAGCGTCGCAGCACCGGCCGTACGACCTCGCCCGCGAGGACCGCCAGCAGCAGGTACATCGACAGCGCCAGCCAGAGGAAGCCCGGCCAGGCGAGGACCTGCTGGAGCCAGAAGGGCGCGCCGGTGCGTTCCGCGACCAGGGCCGTGACCGCGAGGACCCAGCCGCCGGCGATCAGCACCGCGCCCGCGCGGCGGGTGAGGCCGGGACCGCGGGTCGTGTCGCGGAACAGGCGGCGCCACACGTACCAGTTGGCCGTCACGATGACGGCCAGGACCAGCAGTGCGACGAGTACGAGGACGATGGCCACGGTGTCGTGTCTCCCGATTGCCGTTATGACGTCCGGCGCAGTGCGCGCAGACCACGCAACCCGATGGCCCCGACGACCGTCCCCAATACGAAGGAGACGACGGCGAGCAGCAGGTGCACCCAGAAGTACGCCGTGGGACGACCGTCGTCGAACGCGAGCCCGCTGCCGTCCTCGACGAGGTTCTTGACGAAAGTGATCCAGATGACCCAGCTCCACACCCCGAAGGCGAGCAGGAACCAGGACACGGGGCGGCTGAGCTTCATGCACCCAGTATCTCCAGGGCCTGTCCGGTTCCGTTCGCGGGGTAGGGCCGGGAACGGGACTTCCCCCGGCGCTGCATGTACGTTTCCGACCGTGCCCGCACCGAAGAAGACCGTCAGGCGATCCCTGTTGGTCACCTCCGCCGTCCTGTCGTCCCTCGCCCTGGCCGCGCCCGCCGCCGTCGCGGCCCCCAAACCCTCGGGCAGCCCGTCGGCGAGCCCGTCGGCCACTCCCCCGGCGACGATGTCGACCGTCGGGGGCGCCCGGCTCGGACGGCCGGGGACGCAGGTGAACCTGGCGAGCGGTGTGCCGGTGCTGCCGAAGGACCTGAGCGCCCGCTCCTGGATCGTCGCCGACGCCGAGACCGGTGACGTGCTGGCCGCGCACAACGCCCACTGGCGCCTCGCCCCGGCGAGCACGCTGAAGATGCTGTTCGCGGACACGCTGCTGCCGGAGTTCCCGAGGACCACCAAGCACAAGGTCGTGCCCTCCGACCTGGCGGGCATCGGCCCGGGCTCCAGCATGGTCGGCATAAAGGAGGACGAGACCTACACCGTCCACGACCTGTGGCTCGGCGTCTTCCTGCGCTCCGGCAACGACGCCGTGCACGTGCTGTCCGCGATGAACGAGGGCGTCGAGAACACCGTCCGGGAGATGAACGAGCACGCCGAGGAGCTCCAGGCCCTCGACACTCACGTCGTCAGCCCGGACGGCTACGACGCGCAGGGGCAGGTCTCGTCGGCCTACGACCTGACGCTGATCGCCCGCTCCGGGATGCAGAAGCCGGACTTCCGCGAGTACGCCTCGACGGTCACCGCGAAGTTCCCCGGTGAGACGAAGAAGAACAAGAAGGGCAAGAAGGTCCGCAAGCCCTTCGAGATCCAGAACACCAACCGGCTGCTGACCGGTGACGCGGACATACCCGTCTACCAGGGCATCGCCGGCGTCAAGAACGGCAACACCACCAACGCGGGCGCCACCTTCACCGGGGTCGCCGAGCGGGGCGGCAAGGTGCTGCTGGTGACAGTGATGAACCCGGAGAAGGACGAGCACAACGCGGTCTACAAGGAGACCGCCCGGCTGTTCGACTGGGGCTTCAAGGCCGCCGGGAAGGTGCAGCCGGTCGGCGAGCTGGTGCCGCCCAAGAGCGCCGCGCAGGCCGGTGCCCAGCCGGACGCGAACCCCTCCGGCGAGGCCGGCGGCTCCGGGGACGCGGGTGAGGGCACGGCCGGGACGGGAGCCAAGCCGGTGGCCGGCGCCCCGGTCGCGGACGGCTCCAGCGGCATCGGGGTCGCGCTCGGCGTCACCGGGGGCGTGCTGGTGTTGCTCGCGGGCGGCGCGTTCCTGGTCAACCGCCGGTGGCCGCTGCCGGATCTGGTGCGCCGCCGGACCCGCCCGTGAACTCCGGGACCTCGTCCTGCTTGCTCCGCGTCGCCGTCCAGGAGGCGCAGAACAGCACCAGCTTCGAGGTGAAGTTGATCCACAGCAGCAGCGCGACGGGCACGCCGAACGCGCCGTACATGCTCTTCGCGGCCACCCCCTGCAGGTAGCCGCTGAGCAGCAGCTTCAGCAGTTCGAAGCCGACCGCGCCGGTCAGGGCCGCCACGACCAGGCGGTGGCGCGTCGGCTCCACGCCGGGCAGCAGCGTCAGGACGTACAGCAGCAGCAGGAAGTTGGCGAGGACGGCGATCAGGAACGCGACGGCGTGCAGCAGGACCCCGCCCCAGCCGTCCTCGTCGACGCCGAGCTCCCGGGTGACCCAGCCGATCAGCGCGGAGGCGACGGCGGAGGCGGCGATGGTGACCAGGAGCGCGCCGCCCAGGCCCATCAGGACGCCCGCGTCCTTGCCGTAGCGCACGACGGGGTTCTCCTCGTCGTCGGGCAGCTCCCACACCGCCCGCAGGCACTCGCGCATCGAGCCGGCCCAGCTGACGCCGGTGAAGAACAGCAGCGCGCCGGCGATCAGCCCGATGGTGCCGGCGTTCTCCACCAGACCGGCGATGTCCAGCTGGTCGGAGATGCCGGGCACCTGCTCGGCGATCTTGTCCTGCAGCTGGTCCTGCTGCCCGGTGCTGAGCGTGGCGGCGGCGATGGTCGCCGAGACCGTGAGCAGCGGGAACAGCGCGACGAAACTCGTGAAGGTCATCGCGGCGGCCAGCCGTGTCCACTTCACCCGGTCCAGCCGCTCGTACGACCGCCACGCGTGTGTGATCATCAGCCGTCCCGCCCACGGCCCCACCACCGGGAGCTTTTTCAGCCAGTCCATGATCCGACTCTGCCCTCCGCCGCCGGGAACACCCAGGTACGGGTACCCCAGAACCGCAGGACTGTGGCCAGGGCCATGCCGACGATCGCGCCGGAGACGGTGTCGGCGCGCTGCGAGGTGAGTCCGAGGCCGTAGTGGCTGACGGCGAGGCAGAGCAGCTGGACGGCGGCCCCCGCGAGGTTCACCGCGAGGAACACGGCGCAGGGGCGCAGGCCGCGGGGCCGCGCGGCCCGGTAGGTGCCGAGGGCGTTGCCCGCGTAGGCAACCGCGCAGGCGGCCAGGAAGGACAGGGCCTTGGCGGTGAGCGGGCCGAGCCCGCCGGGGCCGCGCAGCCAGGTGAACAGGGCGAGGTCGACCGCGTAGGCGACAAGGCCGGCGGCGGCGAAGCCCAGCAGTTCCCGGCGCAGCGGGGGCGCGGGGCCCGACCACGCGCGCGTGGTCACCAATTGGCCACCGCCAGGCCGTACATCGCCACCCACACCACGCCGATGAGGGCGAGCGCCCGGTCGCGCAGGACGACGTCCTCGGGCTCGCCGGCGGTGCCGCGGTCGGCGAAGACGGCGTAGCGCAGGACCGCCAGGATGAAGGCGATCATGGACAGCTGCCGCCAGGGCAGCACGCTGGTGTGCGGGACGCCGCCCTCCTCCATGGCCCACAGGCAGTAGCCGAGGACGGCGACACCGGCCGCGAGCTGCCAGACGAAGCGGAGGTAGCCGGTGGTGTACTCGGTGAGCAACGCGCGTGTGGCGCCCGCCTTTCCGGCCATCTGCACGGCCTCCGAGTAGCGCTTGGCCGACACCATGAACAGCGCGCCGAACCCGGTCGTGATCAGGAACCAGCGCGAGAGCGGGATGCCGAGGGCGAGCCCGCCGACCATGGCCCGCATCAGGAACCCGGTGGTGACGACGGCGAGGTCGACGACCAGGACGTGCTTGAGGCTGATGCAGTAGGCCAGTTGCAGGGCGAGGTACGCGGTCAGCAGAGCGGCGACGGCCGGGCCGCACAACCGGGCCGCGGCCACGGGCGCGAGGACGCCGAGGAGTCCGCCGACGGCGTAGGCGACGGGTACCGGGACCTGTCCGGCGGCGACCGGGCGGTGCCGTTTGACGGGGTGGGCGCGGTCGGCGTCGGCGTCGCGGGCGTCGTTGACGAGGTAGACGGCGGCGGCGCATGCCGTGAACAGGACGAAGACCAGGGCGAGTTGGGTCAGGGCGTGCCGGGAGAAGAGCTCTCCGGCGGCGGCCGGGGCGGCGATGACGAGGACGTTCTTGACCCACTGCCGGGGGCGTGCGGTTCGGAGCAGACCGGCCAGAAGACCGCCCTGGCGGGTGGGCGCGGGCGGCTGCTCGGGGGCGCGCTGACGGAGGACGGCCGTCTCAGTCATGGTGGGCGCCTCCGCGCATCCAGCGGGCGCCGAGCCGGGCCGCGAGGGCGCCGAGGGCCGCGCCGGCGGCGACGTCCGAGGGGTAGTGGACGCCGACGACCAGGCGCGAGACGCACACGGCGGCGGCGAGCGGCCCGGCCACGGGGACGCCCAGGGCGCCGAAGGCGACGGCGGCGGCGGCGGACGAGGTGGCGTGCGAGCTGGGGAAGGAGTGCCGGCCGGCGGTGCGTACCAGGGGGTCGACGTGCGCGGGGCGCGGGCGGCGCACGATCCGTTTCACTCCCATGCTGGCCAGGTGCGCCCCGGCGGTGAGGGCGGTGCCGCGCAGCCAGGCGCCGCGTCTGCCGCGGTCGACGGCGGCTCCGGCGAGCCCCGCCGCCAGCCACAGCGCCGCGTGCTCCCCCGCCCAGGACAGGGCGCGTGCGGCGCCGGCCACGCGCGGGTCGGTGCCGCACGCCCTGAGCGCCGAAACGATCCGGTGGTCCATGTCGTGCAGGTCGTCGAGGTCGTCCATGTGGACTCACTGTTCACGTCCGACTCGCCTGAACTCCGGCAATATTGAGCGACATCCCATTAATCACCCATTTCGGGGAGAGGTGCCATGTTCTCTAACTCATAGCTCACACTAGGGCGATACGGTCATCGACATGTCTGCCGACACCGACTCCGTCCCCGATTCCGCCCCGGACGTCATGGGCCTCGACCACACCACCGTCACCGGCTGGGGCCGCACCGCTCCCACCGCCGCCCGGCTGATCCGCCCGCGGACGTACGAGGAGGCCGCGGCGGCCGTCCGCGGTTGCGGAGAACGCGGCGGGATCCCCCGGGGCCTGGGCCGGGCGTACGGCGACGCCGCGCAGAACGCGGGCGGGGCCGTGCTCGACATGACGGGTCTGGACCGGGTGCACGCGATCGACGCCGACGGTGGCACCGTGCTGTGCGACGCGGGCGTCTCCCTGCACCGCCTGATGGAGGTGCTGCTGCCCCTCGGCTGGTTCGTGCCGGTCACGCCCGGCACCCGTTACGTCACCGTCGGCGGGGCGATCGGCGCCGACATCCACGGCAAGAACCACCACGTCTCCGGCTCCTTCGCGCGGCACGTGCTCGCCCTCGAACTGCTCACCGCGGACGGCGAGATCCAGACGGTGATCCCCGGCACGCCGCTGTTCGACGCGACCGCCGGCGGCATGGGCCTGACCGGGGTGATCCTCACCGCCACGATCCGGCTCCAGCCGGTCGAGACCTCGCTGATGTCGGTCGACACCGAGCGCGCCACCGACCTCGACGACCTGATGGCCCGGCTGGCCGCCACCGACCACCGCTACCGCTACTCCGTCGCCTGGATCGACCTGCTGGCCCGGGGCGCCGCCACCGGCCGCGCGGTCCTCACCCGCGGCGACCACGCGCCCCTGGACGCGCTCCCCGCCCGGATGCGCCGCGACGCGCTCTCCTTCCGCACCTCGCGCCTGCCGTCCGCTCCCGCCGCTCTGCCCGAGGGCCTGCTCAGCCGGACGACCGTGGGCCTGTTCAACGAACTCTGGTACCGCAAGGCGCCCCGCGCACGGACCGGCCAGCTCCAGCGGATCCCCGCCTTCTTCCACCCGCTGGACGGGGTCCCCCACTGGAACCGCGTCTACGGCCGGGGCGGCTTCGTGCAGTACCAGTTCGTCGTCGGCTACGGCCGGGAGGACGCCCTGCGCCGCATCGTGCGCCGGATCTCCGAACGCCGCTGCCCGTCCTTCCTGGCCGTCCTCAAGCGCTTCGGCGAGTCCGACCCGGGCTGGCTGTCCTTCCCCGTGCCCGGCTGGACGCTGGCGCTGGACATCCCGGCGGGCCTGCCCGGCCTCGACGCCTTCCTCGACGAGCTCGACGAGGAGGTCGCCGCCGCGGGCGGCCGCGTCTACCTCGCCAAGGACGCCCGGCTGCGCCCGGAGCTGCTCGCGGCGATGTACCCGCGCCTGGACGACTTCCGGGCCCTGCGCGCCGAGCTGGACCCGCACGGGGTGTTCGTGTCCGACCTGGCCCGCCGCCTCCATCTCTGAGCCATCCCTAGGAGCTGTCATGAAGGACGCCTTCGGCCTCCCCCAGTCCCTGCTCGTCCTCGGCGGTACGTCCGAGATCGCGCTGGCCACCGCCCGCCGGCTGATCGCCCGCCGCACCCGCACGGTCTGGCTGGCGGGCCGTCCCTCGCCCGCGCTGGAGGAGGCCGCCGGGCAGCTGCGCGGCCTCGGCGCCGACGTGCACACCGTCGCCTTCGACGCGCTCGACCCCGCCTCCCACGAGGCCGTGCTCGGCAAGGTCTTCGCCGAGGGCGACATCGACCTGGTGCTGCTCGCCTTCGGGCTGCTCGGTGACCAGGCCCGTGACGAACGGGAGCCGGAGGCGGCGGTGCGGGTCGCGCAGACCAACTACACCGGCGCGGTCTCGGCGGGCCTGGTGTGCGCCCGGGCGCTCCAGTCGCAGGGGCACGGCTCGCTGGTCGTGATGTCCTCCGTCGCGGGCGAGCGGGCCCGCCGCGCCAACTTCATCTACGGCTCCAGCAAGGCCGGCCTCGACGCCTTCGCGCAAGGGCTGGGCGACGCGCTGCACGGCACCGGCGTGCACGTGATGGTCGTACGCCCCGGCTTCGTGCGGACGCGGATGACCGCGGGGCTGCCCGAGTCGCCGCTGGCGACCACGCCGGAGGCGGTCGCGACGGCGGTCGAGCTGGGGCTGCGCCGCCGCTCGGAGACGGTGTGGGTGCCGGGCGCGCTGCGCGTGGTGATGGCGGCGCTGCGGCACCTGCCGCGGGGGGTGTTCCGGCGCCTGCCGATCTGACCCGCGGCCGGTCAGCGCGTGGGGATCGAGCCGTGATCCACGCGGTCGGCCTGCGAGGGGACGACGGGGCCGCCGAAGGGGAACTCGCGCAGCTTGCGCCAGACGCCGTCGGCGCCCTGCTCGTAGAGGGCGAAGCCGGTGCAGGGCCACTCGGCCTCGTAGCCGGCGAGCTCCTCGAAGGCGCGGTCCATGGCGGCCTCGTCGATGCCGTGCGCCACGGTGACGTGCGGGTGGTAGGGGAACTGCAGTTCGCGTGCGATGGGCCCGGCGGGGTCGCGGACCTGCTGCTGGAGCCGCGCGCAGGCCTCCGCCCCGGCGACGACCCGGACGAACACCACCGGGGACAGGGGCCGGAAGGTGCCGGTGCCGGACAGCCGCATCGGGAAGGGCCGGCCGGCCGCGGCGACCTCGGTGAGGTGCGTCTCGACGGCCTGCAGCGCGGCCTCGTCGATCTCCGTCGGCGGCAGCAGGGTGACGTGTGTGGGGATGCCGTGAGCCGCGGCGTCGCCGAAGCCCGCGCGCAGCTGCTGGAGCTCGCTGCCGTGAGGCTCCGGGACCGCGATCGAGACACCGATCGTTACGGTCCCCACGTCGTCTCCTGTCGTTTCCGTTGGCGGGCCGCTGATACGACCACCCGGTTATCGACTGTACGGCCACGACCGGGTTACGGGCAGGCGCAACCGGAGTGATGTACAGCGCTGTTCGGTGGTACGGCTGTGCGCGGGGGTGGCGTTCAGTGCTTGGCGGGCAGGAAGCCGACCTTGTCGTACGCCTGGGCGAGGGTCTCGGCGGCGACGGCGCGGGCCTTCTCGGCGCCCTTGGCCAGGACCGCGTCGAGCGTCTCGGGGTCGTCCAGGTACTGCTGGGTGCGCTCCCGGAACGGCGTGACGAACTCGACCATGATCTCGGCGAGGTCCGTCTTCAGCGCGCCGTACAGCTTGCCGGTGTACTTCTCCTCCAGCTCGCCGATGGTCTCGCCGGTGAGGGTCGAGTAGATCGTGAGGAGGTTGCTGACGCCCGGCTTGTTCTCGGCGTCGTAGCGGATCACCGTGTCCGTGTCCGTGACGGCGCTCTTGACCTTCTTGGCCGTGGCCTTCGGCTCGTCCAGGAGGTTGATCAGGCCCTTCGGCGTGGACGCCGACTTGCTCATCTTGATCGACGGGTCCTGGAGGTCGTAGATCTTCGCCGTCTCCTTGAGGATGTACGGCTTGGGGACGGTGAAGGTGGGGCCGAAGCGGCCGTTGAAGCGCTCGGCGAGGTCGCGGGTGAGCTCGACGTGCTGGCGCTGGTCCTCGCCGACGGGGACCTCGTGGGCCTGGTAGAGCAGGATGTCCGCGACCTGGAGGATCGGGTACGTGAACAGGCCGACGGAGGCGCGGTCGGTGCCCTGCTTGGCGGCCTTGTCCTTGAACTGGGTCATCCGGGACGCCTCGCCGAAGCCGGTGAGGCAGTTCATGACCCAGGCGAGCTGGGCGTGCTCGGGGACGTGGCTCTGCACGAAGAGCGTGCAACGGTCCGGGTCGAGACCGGCCGCGAGGAGCTGGGCGGCGGCCAGGCGCGTGTTCGCGCGCAGGTCCTTCGGGTCCTGCGGGACCGTGATCGCGTGCAGGTCGACGACCATGTAGAACGCGTCGTGGGACTCCTGCAGGGCCACCCACTGGCGGACGGCGCCGAGGTAGTTGCCGAGGTGGAACGAGCCGGCGGTGGGCTGGATGCCGGAAAGCACGCGGGGTCGGTCGTTGGCCATGTGCCACATTGTCTCAGAGAGCTCGGGTGGTTCGGGTCGTGGGGGGGGGGGGCGGGGGCGGGGGGCCCCGCCCCCCCCCCCGCCGGCGCGCGCACGCG